>SLOJ01000151.1 GCA_007132585.1 Bacteroidales bacterium
CCCTTGAACAGCCAATCGGTATACAATATCATTCATATGGGTGGTACTATTTTAAAAAGTGCCCGTAGTGAAGAATTTAAAACCGGAGAAGGTCGTGAAAAAGCTTACAAAAATTTAAAAAGGAGAGAAATTGATGCATTGGTGGTTATTGGTGGTGATGGTACATTTACCGGAGCAAACATTTTTGATAAGGAATTTGAGTTTCCTATAATAGGCCTGCCGGGAACTATTGATAATGATCTTTATGGTACAGATTACACCATAGGTTATGATACAGCAGTAAATACAGTAGTGGGTGCGGTAGATAAAATCAGGGATACTGCCCACTCTCATGACAGACTATTTATTGTTGAGGTAATGGGTCGCGATGCCGGCTTCATTGCCCTTAGAAGTGGCCTGGCCAGCGGTGCAGAAAAAATTCTCATTCCCGAGAAAAAGACTTATGTGGATGATTTGCTCAAAGCACTGAAAACCGGGTTTCATGATGAAGATAACTCAGCTATTGTTATTGTTTCCGAAGGTTCTGAATATGGAGGTGCTATGGAAGTAAAGAAGATCGTAAAAGAAAGTTTTCCCGATATGGATACCAGGGTAACCATTCTGGGCCACATCCAGAGAGGTGGATCCCCCTCTGCTTTCGACCGTATTATTGCAAGCGGCTGGGGGTTCCAGGCAGTAAAAGGCCTGGTTGATGGCAGGCACGGTGTGATGGTGGGTTCGGTGAACAGAGAAATTGTGTTCACCCCATTCAATCAATCCATCAAGTATCACAAATCTTTTAATATGGAACTGAAAAACATTGCAGAGATCCTGTCGGCCTGATCATATAATCATTTACCTTCGCCACCCTCCCGGTGTTTGATCAAATAACCTGCATTTCTCGTGCATATACCTGAAATAAAAGAAAAGCTTATAATTCAGCTCTTTCCCATAATCAATTCTCGGGTCATAATCGAGATAGGTTTGTGGTGCACAGTCCCAGCGTCTTGAAGTTCCCAGCTTTGTATTCCATTGTTGTGCAAGCTGGCGGTTCCAGTTTTCAAGATAACTGAGATCATAAAAGTTCATTGGTCTTGAATTACGGGCAAACCAACTATCAAATCCGGAGTCAAGAATTATAAGTTCATACTCTGTTTTATCACCATCGTCTGAAGACTCAAAGTTGAGCGTATCAGGAGGCGACACCGACATTTCAGAAAAATCATTAGCATTTGTATTTTGCACAATTGCAAAAAGAAAGACAAAAATCATTAAGGTTGTGGTTTTCATAATTTTTCCTCCTAAATATAAATTATTTGTTACACTATATAAACATAAAACCGGAAAGATATATTTTGTTTATGCACGCATTTATATTTAATTATATGGATGTTATGATCCCATAAAAACAACAATTAAAATAGTCTTTTTTATCTTTACAAATTATTTTAAAATCATTATTTAACAATTAATATCGAAACATCAATAATTACAGGCCCTTTCAAACAACATAAGGCAGTTTTTAGTTAATATCAAATGCGGTGCAATTTAAAGCATGATATTTTATGACATCGAAATCTCAATTTACGGAAAGAAATCCACTATGGTACAAAGATGCAATCATTTACCAGTTACACGTAAGATCCTTTTTTGACAGCAATGGCGATGGCATAGGCGATTTCAGGGGCCTTATGCTTAAGCTTGATTATGTTCAAAGTCTGGGTGTAAACACCTTGTGGTTGCTTCCCTTTTATCCTTCACCACTGAGAGATGGTGGATATGATATAGCTGATTTTAATAACATTCATCCCTCTTACGGTACCCTTACTGATTTTAAAAAATTTGTAAAAGAGGCTCACAAAAGAGGCTTGCGTATTATAACTGAGTTGGTTATCAATCATACATCAACTGATCACAAATGGTTTCAGCGTGCACGCCGGGCAAAACCCGGAAGCATTTACCGCGATTTTTATGTATGGAGCGATAATACAGAAAAATATAAGGATGCCCGCATTATCTTCCAGGACTTTGAAGTTTCAAACTGGACATACGACCATGAGGCCAAAGCATACTACTGGCACAGGTTTTATTATCATCAACCCGATTTGAATTTCGAGAATCCCAGGGTTCAAAAGGAAATTTTTAAAATACTGGATTTCTGGTTTGAGATGGGTGTAGACGGTTTTCGCCTCGATGCCATACCCTACCTTTTCGAAGAAGAAGGCACCAATTGCGAAAATTTGCCCCAAACCCACGAATATCTGAAAGCCCTTCGAAAATATGTTGATGACAATTATCAGGACAAGCTTTTGCTGGCCGAAGCCAATCAATGGCCAAACGACTCACGGGCTTACTTTGGCGATGGCGATGAATGTCATATGGCTTTCCACTTCCCGCTGATGCCCCGACTTTATATGGCATTGCGCATGGAAGACCGGTTTCCGGTTGTTGATATCATGGAACAAACCCCCCAGATCCCCGAGAACTGCCAATGGGCTATTTTTCTACGAAACCATGATGAGCTGACCCTCGAAATGGTTTCTGATGAAGAACGCGACTATATGTACAAAACTTTTGCAAAAGATCCGCGCAAAAGGGTAAATGTAGGTATCAGACGCAGATTATTCCCACTTTTCGGAGGGGATACCCGCACCATTGAACTGCTGAACTTCCTGCTGTTCTCTATGCCCGGTACACCCATCGTTTATTATGGTGATGAAATCGGGATGGGCGATAACTACTATCTTGGAGATCGCGATGGCGTAAGAACACCTATGCAATGGTCGCCCGATAAGAATGCCGGCTTCTCCAGTGCTGACCCCCAAAAATTATTCCTGCCGGTGGTTATTGACTACAATTACCATTATACCACAGTAAATGTGGAAAATAACGAACGAAAACCTAATTCTTTTCTATGGTGGATACGAAGAGTGATAGCCAAAAGAAAGCAATACCAGGCATTCGGCCGAGGGAGTATAAAATTTATCAATACCAATAACCCAAAAGTTCTGGCCTTCGTCAGAGAGCTTGAAGAAGAAACTATACTGATTGTTGTAAATCTTTCACGGTATTCGCAATATGTTGAACTCGACATGCATGAGTATTCCGGTTACACCCCCATGGAAGTATTCAGCCGAAATGACTTCCCTATGATAACCGATGAGCCATGGTCTTTTTCCATGCAGTTTAAAAACTACTTCTGGTTTGAGCTTCAAAGAGATACAAAGATGATTACAGAAAAACCATCTGATTACAAAATAATACAAATTTCAGCTCATCAATGGTTTAACCCCGACAAAGAGTTTCAGAAAAATATAAAAGAACTTCTGTATCACTATATCATCAGAAGCAAATGGTTTAAAGGCAATCCGCGGAAACTTCGCGATGTAAATATTATTGACATTTTCCCGGTCAACTCAAGAAAAATACCATCTTATCTTTTTATGATTGAGATGGATCTGATTGAAGAGCATAAAGATATTTTTCTCATGCCGGTATCTGTTGCACAAAACAACAGAATGATTGAAATAAAGAGTAAATATCCTGATGCTGTTATAGCCAGTATAAAGTATGATAATGATAAAGCCATACTTTATGATGCTGTGCATGACCATATGCTCCTGGATAAACTTTTTACCATTATACGTAAACGATCAAAACTTAAAGGATTATATGGTGAAATAGAGGGCTCATCCGGAAGTCGCCTGCGAAAGCTTGATCCTGAATTGCTGCCCCTGAAACCACACGTAGTTGCTTTCAGAAGAACAAATACATCTATTGCTTTCAGTGATAAATATTTTTTCCGCATGTACCGTAGTTTACAGGAAGGTGAAAATCCTGATGTGGAAATCATAAAAAATCTGACGCGATACAGTGATTTTGAAAATATTTCACCTTACGTGGGAAGGCTCGACTATTTGCATCCGGAATTTGAGAATACATCTCTTGCGTTGCTGGTAGATCTCGTGCCCAATTCTGAAGATGCATGGGAAATGTTTCAAACTGCCATTGCGAGCTTTTTTGATAAAGTACTTAGTGAAAAAGATGAAATTATTCAATCAGGCTCACTAAATGACCAGCAATTGGAAGAAGCTATTGGTCCGTTCTTCCTGGAAATGATCGGACTAATGGGTAAACGAACTGCTGAATTACACAATGCCCTCTCTTCAATACAGGAGGTAAAAGGTTTTCAACCCGAACCCTTTTCATTGTTGTATCAGAAGTCACTATATCAATCCATGCGCACCTTTGTAAAAAGATCATTTTCAATGATTAAACCTCTGATTAATGATGTTGAGCCTGAAATAAGAGAGAGCCTTGAGGAAATCATAAACGACCAGGACGTATATTTCTCATACATTCAAAACATTCTTGAAAGTAAAAAGATTGATACCTGGAAGATCAGAATCCACGGTAATTACAAACTTGACAAATTACTCTTTACCGGAAAGGATTTTATAGCCACTGATTTTGAGGGGGAAGTGGAATACCCCATGAGCGTAAGAAAACTCAAACATTGTCCGTTGAAAGATGTTGCTTCCATGATTAGTTCTTTTCATTATGCAATCAATATGGGTTATTTTTACCGACAGGAATTCTCACCAACTGATAAGACCTTCCTGGCAAATCTCATGGAAAATTTTAATGAGAAATTATCTTCAGTATTTCTTGAAAGTTACCTGAACCAGGCTAAAGGATATGGGTTTATTCCTTCCAATGTCAGCCATACACACGCTCTGCTTAATCTGTTTATTTTTGAAAAAGCCATCAGAGAGATAAGGAAATTTATTCAAAATGAACCCGAATCGCTTATCACTCCAGTAAAAGCTCTTCAGAAAATCAGAAATCAGATCACTGTTTAATTCATATCAACAGAATTGATGTTTTTCTCAATCTTTTTGTTAAAAGAATCGATTTTGTAGTTAACTTTCTGTCATAATCTCAATATTAATCATGAAAAACAATATAGAAAGCTGGCCGGGGAGATCCTATCCACTGGGCTCATTGTTTGATGGCAACGGAGTAAACTTTGCACTTTTTTCAGAAAACGCCAGAATTGTAGAACTTTGCTTATTTGATGAACAAGGTGTTGAAACGCACCGTTTACCGGTAAAAAACCGCACCCACAATCATTGGCATATATATATACCGGGCCTGAAGCCGGGTCAACAATATGGATACCGGGTGCACGGCCCATTTGAACCGGGAAATGGTCACCGGTTTAACCCCGCTAAACTTTGTATTGACCCGTATGCCAAAGCTCTTAGCGGTGTTGAAAAATGGGATGATGCATTGTTTGGATATAAAATCGGAGACAAGAAAAAGGATCTTTCATTAAGTGGAACAGATAGTGCCCCCTTCGTACCCAAAGCAGTGGTAATTGATGATCATTTCGATTGGCTGGGCGATACCCAACTGAAAATTCCTTTAAACAAAACCATTATTTATGAACTTCATGTCAAGGGATTTACAAAAAGATTTCCGGGAA
>SLOJ01000158.1 GCA_007132585.1 Bacteroidales bacterium
ACCACATCAAGGGCTGGATGCTGACGGGCTTCACGCAGAAAAACAGGAATGTACTCTTCGAGCTTTTGCAGATTAGGAGCCTGCAGCACAAACTGTACCGGCAAACCGCGTGATCCTCCCTGCTGTACTCCGATGGTGGGCTGCTGAACAACAAAACTACGCGCCATGGTATAATTTGCCAGATGCCGACGCAATTCATTGGCCAGTTCCATTTGTGTTTTATCACGTTCACCCGGGGGCTTAAGCATAACCCGCACAAATCCGCTGTTTACCGATATAGAGGCCCCAAAACCGGGTGATGTTACTGAAAGAAGATATTCCTTTTCGGGAAGGGTATCAATTAATTCAATGATACTCAATTGATAAGCATCCATCATTTCGTAGGATGTACCTTCAGGAGCCGTTGATATTATGGTAAAACCACTCTTGTCATCCTGGGGTGCCAATTCCGACTGAAGATTTGTAAAAAGCAGATAAATACCAAGTCCCATTATTGCTACCACAGGAAAGGCTATAACACGGTATTTCATAAATCGGTTGAGCCATCCTGGGTAATGATTCAGGATATAATCAATGGGAAGCCTTATATATTGCAGAAAACGATATTCATTATCAGATTTTTTCAACATCCGCGAAGATAGCATCACGGTAAAGGTGAGCGAAATAAATGTAGAAATTATCACTGCCCCTGCCACCACCATGGCAAACTCGCGGAATAACCTGCCGGTAAGTCCCTGTATGAAAAATATAGGCAAAAACACACTCAAAAGAGTGATGGTAGTGGAAATAATAGCAAAGAAAACCTGTCTTGCACCTTTAAAGGCAGCCTGAATGGGTTTCATGCCTTGTTCTATCTTGGCATAAATATTTTCCATCATTACAATGGCATCATCCACAACAATACCTGTAGCAAGAAGCAGTCCCAGTAATGTGAGTACATTGATTGAAAAGCCTGCAATAAAGAGGAAGATAAAACTTCCTAACAGTGATATGGGTATTGTTATGATAGGAATGAATGTGGTTCGGAAACTCCTCAAAAAAACGAAAATGATAAAAAGTACCAGCAGAAAAGCAATAAAGATGGTCCACTGCACATCTTGGATAGATCGCCGGATAGGTTCGGTAATATCCAGGCCAACACCAATAGTAATATCGTCTGGTATTTCCTGTTTTAAAATATCAACCCTGCGGAAGGCTTCATCCACAATTTCGATATAATTGGAACCAGGCTGCGGCTGCATGGCAACTCCTACCATGGGGGTGGCACCATTACCACGTAATATGGACTGCTCATTCTGAGCTGCAAGGACTGCCCTTCCCACATCCTTCAAACGGATAAGCATGTTATCGCGCTGCGTTATAATGAGATTATTAAATTCTTCCTCGGTATTCAGTCTTCCATAGGTTTGAATAGTAATATAAGCCCTGTCTCCTTCTACCTGCCCTGAAGGAAGCTCTACATTTTGCCGGTTAAGTGCATTGCGGATATCGACGGGCGTAATATTCAGAGCATGCATTTTCTCCGTATCCAATATCAAACGCATGGCATAGCGTTTGGACCCCCATATGATGGTCTGGCTCACTCCTTCAATGGTTTGCAGCCTTTCGGCAAAAACATTCTGTGCAATATCGGTAAGCTCAAGCAGGTTCCTGCGATCACTGGAGAGGGTGATAGTAAGAATAGTCTGTGCGTCGGCATCAGCTTTTGAAACAATAGGAGGATCGGCATCGGGTGGCAGGTTCCGAACGGCTTGTGCGACACGATCACGTACATCGTTGGCGGCATTGTCAAGATTCCTTCCCAATTCAAATTCCACTGTAACCGTGCTTCGGCCGGTTGAACTGATGGATCTTAGTGTTCTAATTCCCTCTACACGGTTTATGGCCTCTTCCAGTGGCTCAGTAATCTGCGACTCCATGATCTGGGCATTGGCTCCCGGGTAATCGGTACGAACAGTAATAATGGGAGGATCTACACTTGGATACTCCCTGACACCAAGGCTATAGAAAGCAACCAGTCCAAAGATTACAATGGCTATGGCAAACACTGTTGCCAGTACCGGCCGTTTTATACTTATGTCAGACAATGTCATTGGCCGGCCTCCTGATTTAAGCGGGTAACATCAATATCTGATCCATCCCGCACATCCATCAATCCGGTTATCAAAACGGTATCACCTTCTGATATACCATTGATGATATGCACCCGCCCACGGGTTCGGGTTCCTATCTCTACTTCGCGGCGCTCAGCAGTTCCGCTGCGGGCCAGGTAAATCACCTGGGTATTCAGTTCAGAAATGATAGATTCGGCAGGTATAAGAATAGCATTCTCATTTTGTTCCACATCCATTGTTACCTGGGCAAAATCTCCAGACACGAAAGTACCGTTAAGATTATCAATAACACCGCGCAGTTTTAAGCTACGGCTATTGGGATTAATAACCGGATCAACGGCATATATCCTGGCCATGATGGTGTCACCCCGGGAAGATGAAACCACTTTTACATCTGATCCTTCCTTTGCCAGTAAAGCATATCTGGCAGGAATATCAAAACTGACTTTCAATTTATTCGTTTGCACAATGCGGGTTATCATATCGCCCTGAGAAAGGAAAGCACCCTGACTGAAGTTTCGCATGCCCAGTCTGCCGGCAAAAGGTGCCCTGATCTGCGCCAGATCAATACGCACTGCCAGTTCTTCTATTTGTGCCTTGAGGGTATTTACCCGGGCTTCGGACTGATCAATATCTTCCTTGCTGGCCCCTTCAATTTCCAGCAGTTGCCGGTTTCGATTCAGTTCATTTTCTGCAGAAAGCAGCTGGGCTTCGAGCCCTTGTTTTTGTGCTTCCCACGTGCGGCTATCGATTCTAACAAGCATGGCTCCTTTTTGCACAAATTGTCCTTCTTCGAAATAAATCCCCAGTACATTTCCTGCTATAGGAGTTCTCAGTTCCACTTCCTCCCACGGGAGAAGTTCTCCTGTGGCATTTATACTAATAGTGTAAGGCTCTGTTTCTGCTTTATACCCTTCAGCCAGAACCACTCTGGAGCCGGGCTGCTGATTATCGGCACTGCCGGAGCCGCAGGAGTAAAATGCGGCCAATGGAAATATTAATGCAAACAACAGATATGTGCTGCGAACCAAAGATATGCTTTTGTTTATCATATGAATAAATTTCGTCAGATTTATTAAATATACTAAACAAGTTAAAAGCAATCAGGGTTCATATTAAGAAACTTTTTTTAACATAATGAAAATTTCGGTATTTTGTTCCTTGTGAAATCTCATGCAGGTTTAAAATATGATCATTCAAAATATTTCACGGATCAAATAGTTACCTTTATGTGATGATTCATTTTTTGAAAAAATATTTATTCCCCCTATTCATTTTTTCCGGCTTTATCTTTTTTGCATGTAAAAAAGAAGCTCATGCCCAGGATATGGCAGGAATTGTTTCAGACAGATATTCAGGAGTTAACCGTGGAATGATCAATCCTGCTCTTCTTTTTCACTCACCCAATTGCATTGATTTTAGCCTGGTTACCGCCCATATCGGAGGACAAAACAACTACCTGTATCTCCCGGCGGGTGATTTCAGGGCAGGTGATTTTATCCGCTTCCGGTCGCGCATACTTGAAAATTACGATAATTACTTTTCAGAAAGGCAACAGGAAGAACTCTACAATGGGTTTTTATACGGCCGGCTGCAGGGACCTGCGGTTCGGTTCCGGTATAATAAACATGTTTTTGCTTTTACCAATGCTTTGCGAACAATGAGCTCTGCGAATAGAGTGCCCGGACATATGGTAAGATTTGCGCGCAGAGGACTTGCCTATTCTCCCCAGCATGATATTATTTATAGCGAACCCCAGCCCTTTCAGATGGCTACCATGGGCTGGCTGGAGGCCGGAATGAGCTATGCTACCGAATTGGCAGGCCGCCGTTCATATAGTCTTACCACCGGGGCAAGCGCCAGATTACTGCTGCCTTACCATGCAGCATCAGCAAGGTCAGACGAACTGGATTATTTTGTTACTCCCCAGCGAAACGTTTTTATCAACAGATTCGATTTTGAAGCTTACGGGGCATTACCAATGATTTATAATACCCTGGAGTTCACCAGAACAGATAAACTTATCAGGGGTAGCGGTTTTTCATTTGATCTTGGTATTTCATACATACAGAATTCGAATAACTTTCGCAAAAAGGGTCGGGATAGGTTATACACTGCTTCGCGAGATGAGCCGTATAATTACCAGATCAGTTTCTCATTGCTGGATATCGGATTTGTAAACATGACCCAAAACACACGATATAATAAATTTGAAGAAGTAGCGCTGGTGTGGGAGAATCCGCAGACAGAGACATATAATAACTTTAACGACATGCTGAATGAGATGGAAGAAGGTTTGATTTCAGGTGAGATAACCCGTGCCGATGGAGAATCCTTCAGGATGTATCTTCCAACTGCCGCGAGCATCCAGGCCGATTACAGCCTGGGAAACAACTTTTTTGCCTATTTCCTATGGGTACAGGATCTGCCGGTTGCCAAAACCCGCGTTTCACGACCTTCGTATATAGGTTTTGTGCCCCGCTATGAAACCCGTTGGTTCAGTGTATCATTGCCACTTACTCTTCACGAATACAGTTTGCCCAGGGCAGGGATTGCTTTCAGGATAGGTTTCCTTACCATTGGCGCTGAACAGGCCGGTGGAATTTTAAATATCAATGACATAGACGGAATGGACGTATATTTTTCTATACAATGGGGTTTTGAGAATTGCAGGCCTACCCGTAAAAAGACAAACCCATGTATGAATTACTGGAGATAGCAGTAAGTGAAAGGAATCAACCAAACGGTCGGACAAATTGCCTGAAACCATAGATCATCACCACCAACATTACCAGCGCTCCGGCAACTGCAGCAATAACGATAGAAGTAAAATCATTCTGTCGTTTTATAACAATGCCAATAAATGCCCAGATCACTGCCAAAGCAAGAAAGGGATTATTCAGCCGTAAAAGTACAATTGCAGAAATCAAAGTACCCGCTCCGATCATGATAATTGCCCAGGCTTCTTCCGGTATGCCCCAGCCTCCCCAGTTGTAATTTACCAGCAAAGCAGTAACATTGGCAATGGTGGCAATGCATATCCAGCCCAGATAAATGCCGAATGTTGCTTTAATTAAACCTGAGGGAAATCCTTTAAGCTGGTAATTGATGTAAATCAAAGAAGCCAGCAAACCCAGCATAATTAAGAGAGATAGCGAAAGTTTCTGGTAATGCCATGCCACTATCCATAACGCGTTAAAAATACTGCTGAGAACAAAGGCCCAGCCTATGGCTGAAACCAATTCTTTGTTGGCATCCATAAATTGCATAACGATAAATGCAGCCAGAAGCAGATAAATGATTCCCCAGATTGAGAAAGTAATACCTG
>SLOJ01000222.1 GCA_007132585.1 Bacteroidales bacterium
AAATCAGGTGTTTATGAAATGAACGATGCTCTTATTAAAGATCTTAAAATCGGAGTTTTGGGCCAGCATGCCAGTAACCTTGGAGGGCTTATTGCACATAATATTGCCCAATCATTGCCCAATACACGTGCTTTCATTGCCGACCCTGTAGTGGTTGATGAACTGGATGATATAGCACGTATTTCGGGTCATCCTGAAATTGAAAGAATATCTATTTTTCATGCCTTAAACCAGAAAGCAATTGCCCGGCAGCATGCCCGCGCAGTAGCTCAAACATATGAAGGTTTGAATTTAATTGTTGCCCATCTGGGTGGCGGAATCAGCGTTGGCGCCCACTATAAGGGCCGTGTAATTGATGTAAACCAGGCGCTGGATGGAGAGGGCCCCTTTTCGCCGGAACGAAGTGGTGGTTTACCTGTAGGTGCACTTGTAAAGCTTTGTTTCAGCGGAAAATACACAGAAAAGCAAATTATAAAAATGGTAACCGGCAGAGGTGGCCTGGTGGCCTATCTGGGCACAAACGATGCCTATGAGGTAGAGAAAAGATCACTCGCAGGGGATGAAAAAGCTAAACTCATCTACGACGCAATGGCTTACCAGGTAGCAAAAGAAATAGGTGCAATGTCAACCGTTTTAAAAGGTGATGTCGATGCTATCCTTCTCACAGGAGGTATTGCATACGGAAAACCATTTGTTGATAATCTTACCCAAAGGATAAGGCATATATCACCTGTTTATGTTTATCCGGGAGAAGACGAAATGCGTGCCCTCGCCATGAATGGTTTAATGGTACTTAAAGGGGAAGCCGAACCCATTGTATATGAATAGTTTACCAAAACAGCACTTTAATAAGTGAATAATATCTGCTTATTGTAATGGGTTTGTGTGAACAAATAAATATGCTTAAGAAACCACATGTAGTTTAAACAAAAAAAATGTTGTGGTATCTTTTTCGGGAAAAACTTTTAACAAGCCTGGCACAGCAATACCTTTAAAAATGATTTTAAGCATCATTTGAAGCCGGAATACGCATAATAAACCTTGTGCCCTCACCTTGCTGCGAAACAAAGGAAATATGCCCGTTAAAACTTTCTATGATGCTTTTTACCATTGCAAGCCCTAAGCCCATGCCTGCATTTTTTGTTGTAAAATAGGGTTGGAAAATATTCTTCTTTAATTCTTCCGGAATACCACAACCAAAATCCTGTATTTCAAGCCGGTAATAATTTTCTTCTCTTTCGCAATGAATCATAATTTCAGCAATTGATTCTTTGTCATAGGCTTGTATAGAATTCTTTATAAGGTTGTTAAACACCCTGAGAAGCTGTTTTCTGTCGGCTGAAATATTTAATTCCGTATGATTTTCAGGTAAAAAAGCATTGATCTTTACATTGTCAAAACCTTTGTAAAGATCTACTACTTCAGGAATAAATTTCCTCAGGTTAATTTTTTCATTTTGTGTTACGGGCATCTTGGCAAAATCCGAGAACTCGGCAGCAATTACAGCCAGGCTGTCTATTTGCTCAACCATGGTTTGGGTAAAACGGTCCAGTCGTTCTTCCCAGTCATCTGTTCGATCTTTCCAGGCTTTTTGCAGGTATTGTACATTTAATCTCATCGGAGTAAGCGGATTTTTTATTTCATGAGCCACCTGCTTTGCCATTTCACGCCATGCAGTCTCCCGTTCACTGCGGGCAAGAAGTTCGGCACTTACAGCGAGTTCATCAATCATCCGGTTATATTCACTTATAAGCTGTCCTATTTCATCATCACGCTCCCATTCTATCTTTTTGTTGCTTTTACCAAAAGTTACACTTGAAAGGCTATTCCTGATGAATTGCAGAGGACGGGTAACATAACCTGATATGAAAAATGCTATAATAACTGATAATAATAATAAAAGAAGATAGATGTTGATAAACGCAACAAGAAAATAAGATATTTCATTTCGCAATTCACTTTGTTGTGCAAAATAAGGTAAGTTAATATATGCAATAAGATCTCCCCTTAGGTTTCTGATAGGTACATACGTTGAAATATATTCAAGATTGCCTATTTGTTCATTATGGATAAACAAACTCTTTCCACTGGCTTTTAACTGACTGTATGCAACAGGGTTGATTATTGGAGCAACAAGCCCTTCTTCAAAAACCCTTGGCCTTGATGACGCAAGCAGATTTCCCTGGGGATCATAAATATTAATATCAGTAAAGAAAATATTATACAGCCTTAACAGCACTTGATTGAGATAATCAGAATATGTGTGGTCAATATATGGCTCTTCCGCGAGCAGGGTTTCCATTTCAATTAATATACCGTGGGCTTTCTCATTGATAATAGCTTCATTTTTATTCTTATAAATATTATAAATAAACCATGCAGAGGCCCCACCAATTGAAACCACAGCAACCAATACAATTCCAATAATTGCAAATTGTAATCGTTTTTTAAAATTTAGGGAAAAATGGAAATCATTATTGATGAAAAGTACTGCCGCCCAAATCAGTAAGCTAAACACAAAAAAAACAATGAACATGTAGGAAAAAGGAGCCACTTTCTCAAGCAACGTTTCCCGGGGTTTACTAACAATGATCTTTGTGTTCTCATCGCGGTTAAATAAAAGATGGCTGTAATCATCAACGTTAAAGAAAACAAAAGTTTGGCCGTTTACATCATATGTAGATGAATTAATGCTGTAAAAGTATGAGCCATATTTAAGTGTAAGAATATCATCCTTATATACAGCATAGGAATAATCACCAAGGTTACGGCTTATGTCAATCTGCTCATCCACCAATAACTCAGGAAAACCAAGTTCCCGCGGAATAAACCTGGCTTCAAATTCAATGAAAAGTTGATAGGCGAGGCGATCATCTGTATCATTTATTATAGGCACGACAGTTATATAAGAATTACGGCCTGTATTATTATCCAGATAAATGAAATCCGCACTTAAGGTTTCCTTGCCAAATTCATTTATGTAAAAATCAAAGTATTCAAAACAAATAAGTTCCTCATCAAAAGATGTAAAAAAGATCACTTCACCTGGCGCACAGGTAGTAAGGTGTATATCATACTTTCCCCAGAATCCGGTAAAATATTCGTTTTTTAAATATTGCAGAATATTTTCCTCATTGTATGGATCGTTCATTACCATTTCAACAAGAATGGTATCATTGAACAATTCTTTCTGAAAATCAGAAAAAAGGTATTCCGCAATAGGATCTTGTTCAGAAGCCAATCTCATGGCAAGATTTTGGCGCTCGGCTATTTCTTTTTCATGGTTAAAGATCAATAATCCCCAGGTTGTAATCATTGAAAAAACAAAGAACGATATTACCAGTCTGGTGAAAGAAAAACCAGAACCTGATGTCTTCTTTTTAATGACATGCAGGAAAGAGGCTACAAAAAGTAATACCCAAAGAAAAAATGGTGAACGCCCGGTAAAGTAAAAAACCGGGATAAGTATAATCAGTGCAACACCAATATTTAAAATATTTGCAAAGTGCTTCTTCCCGGACATCCGGCTCAGAAAATATAAAAGCGTATTGCTAATAAAATAATAGGAAGTGAAAAGTAACCCTATTACAGCAAACCCGATCATATTATATATATCAGGCGTAAAAATAAAGTTTACATTCAAACTGAGTTTTGAATTGATTACCAGTCCTTGTAAATGATAAATAACATAATCAGCGGCAAAAGCTATAAGGGTAATATATGCCAGGGAAAGAATGAATCTTTGTAATGATCGGGGCTGATTACCCGATATTAACTTGCTTTTATGAACAAATACAATAAATAATCCAACTGCTATAAAAAGGATAGTGAGCAAAAGATCACCCAAAGATGGCAGCCAGTAACTTTTTGCATAATGACTGGCTGAAAAAAGAGTACCCTGGTAAAAGCATTCGGGTATTTTAAAATAAAACAATACCGCCCTAACCAGTAAAAGTCCGGAAATCAGAATCAATAATGCCAGCCATTTTTGCTCTTTATTTACAATTGAAAGAAACAGATTGTACATAAGAACAAAAAATATAAGTAAAGCTAATGAACTAAAAATAATGGATAGCGAGAACAGGCGATCATCTGTATAACTCCTGCTTTGATCTGCTGGCAATAACAGAGAAAAGGCGTATTCACCGTTCTGGTTAATTATGTCGAAAGATTTTCCGGCAGAGTTTTCAGATATGGTGAAAAAATCAGGTATATCGTAATCACTGTGAAATGTGTTTACCAGGAAACGGTTTTTGTATCTGAAATCCTGTTTTATCAGAGAAGCAACCCAAACTGTAATATCGTTTAGTGGTCTTGATAGCATGTAATACCAGCCATTTTCCATCTTTTGTATACCCTTACTTTTTGATGGTAACATACCATGCTGCAAAGGAAGTGCGTTGTGCGAAAGAAAAATAACAGAGTCGTTACGCGAAAAAAAGACAACCAGGCCCTCGTTATAAAACTTTCTGTTCATTAACTCTACCGTATTATGTCTGTCAGGAAAATAATCTGTGGTTTCTGATGCAGAGATAAAAACTTCGTCAAGGGTATGTATAGCCTGTAATTCTCTTTCAAGAAATGTTTGCTGAAATCCTTTCGCCAGAGCATCAAAATTATATTCTTTTTCCTTAAGATGGAAACTGATTGAGGCAATAGCTATAAACACCAATAGCAAAAGAAACAGAATAATATTTTTATTTTTAGCTGCCATTTAACATGATAATTGTTTCGATCAATCTTTTTATTTTCTAAAAATGTATATTTGGCTTGACCATGGAGCAAAACCCCTTATTGCTTTAATATTTGAAACCAACCCAATCATTATTGCCCTTATAATACCAGTAAAACCTCTGCCTTTATTTTTTTCTGTTAACATGGATACGTAAAAAGCGTCAAATATAAGTGGTAAAGTTCTTTCCAACCTGAAACCCTTTTTCATAAAAAGAGCGCTCAAAGTTTTCTCTTCAAAATGGCTCAGATGGCGTGGAACATCCCAGGCAGCCCAATCATCGCCATAAAACGTTGCATCATAAGATTTATACTCAGGAACTGCAACAACAATTACACCATTTTTACGAAGCAACTTATGAAACAGACCCAACGAACCGTTAAGATCATGAATATGCTCCAAAACATGCCAAAGTGTAATAACATCAACCTGATTACTATACTCCGGGTTACCAAGGTCCTCTACCCTGCCGGTAACAGTTACCCCTTTGCGTATAGCTTTATCACGTGCACCTTTATCAGGTTCAAATCCAAGAACCCTATTCCCCTTCCTTTGTAAATACATCAGAAAATCTCCTGTGGCACATCCATAATCAAGGATGAGTTTGTTTGGGTTTTTAGAAGTAAACTTGCTGATTACATGGTGCTTTCTGCCCATCATATAGCGTTTTATTCGGGCATATAAAAACTCAAAAAAGGTTCTTTTTGAATCAGTGTGAGACACGTAATCATCTGATTTATAGAAAGATGAAATGTTTTTTTCGTCGGGACGAGGCTGTGTAAACACAAAATCACAGTTTTGGCATCGAACCAAACCAAATACATTTTGTGTTACAAGGTAGTCTTTTCTCTTTCCAATTGCCTTAAATTCTCCTCCATTGCAAATAGGGCAAACAGGTAAAGTTTCCATTTAAATCGCTACAATTTATTATGTGTCAAATATAGAATAGATTTTAATAAAAATGTTCCACGTGAAACATTTTAACGCATTTCAGTTTAAGTTTCACGTGGAACATAAAATTTTGTTGAGCGGCTAAGCTCCGATGTGGATTAGTAAAACAGAAATGTCACTTGGGCTGATTCCGCTTATTCTGGATGCCTGCCCTATTGTTCTGGGTTTTACTTTCAGTAATTTTTCTCTGCCTTCATGGCTAATTGACTTTAACTGCGAATAATCAAAGTCTTCCCGGAGTTTTTTGTTTTCAAGCCTGGCGATTTTGTCTGCCATTTCCTTTTCCCTGTCAAGATAGCCTTTATATTTAATTAATATTTCTGCTGATTCAAGTGCTTCTTTAAAAACAGGGAAGGGTTCTATATCAGTGAGTGCATCCTTTAGTGAAAAAACACTCTCAATAAGTCCTTCTATGTTAACCTGAGGGCGAAGCAAAATTCTTTGGGAAGAAGTTTTTATCTGAATCTCGGATGAGCCCCTGCTTTTTAAATAAGGGTTGATTTCTGCAGGAGTTGTTTTCGTATTAATAATAGAATCCTGAATCTTGTTGATCAAAAATTCCTTTTCATTGAGTCGCTCCAATCTTTCTTGACTTGCTAACCCTAATTCGTAACCTTTACGTGTAAGACGGCTGTCTGCGTTGTCTTGTCTGAGCAAAATCCTGAATTCAGCACGGCTTGTGAACATACGATAAGGCTCCTTTGTACCTTTCGTTATCAAATCATCAATCAATACGCCAATATAAGCTTCACTCCTTTTTAAGATAAAGGGCTCCTCTTTTGTGTTCTTCAAATGGGCATTTATTCCTGCCATCAAACCCTGGCACGCGGCTTCTTCATAACCCGTTGTACCATTTACCTGTCCGGCAAAATACAGGTTTTCAATAATCTTGCTTTCAAGAGTAAAGTTCAATTGGGTTGGAGGAAAATAATCGTATTCAATTGCATAACCCGGTCGTAATATTTTACTCTTCTCAAACCCCGGTATATTTTGCAATGCCCTATATTGTATTTCAAGTGGCAGACTTGAGGAAAACCCGTTTATATAATATTCTATACTATTCCATCCCTCCGGCTCAACAAATAATTGATGCCGGTTTTTATCACTGAAACGGTCAATTTTATCTTCTATACTGGGGCAGTATCTGGGTCCGCTACCCTGAATTCTACCTGCAAACATAGGGCTGTCGTTAAATCCGGTTCGTAAAACATCATGAACACGCTCATCAGTATAAGCAAGATAGCAGCTCTTTTGGTTTTTAATTGGCGGGGTATCCAGAAAAGAAAATTTACCCGGATTTTCATCTCCGGGTTGTTCAATCAACCTTGAAAAATCAATAGTTCTTCCATCCACTCTAACGGGTGTTCCGGTTTTTAAACGTTCACTTTCTATACCAAAACCATTGAGGTTTTGTGTAAAACCCGAACTGGGAGCTTCTCCCAAACGACCCCCTGAAAAAGTATTTCTTCCTATGTGTATACTTCCATTCAGAAAAGTACCACTGGTAATTATAATGGATTTTGCGTAAAACTCGAGCCCATGTTTTGTGATTACCCCTACTACTTTTTGTTCTTTAACAATAAGTTCGGTAACCGAATCCTGCCAGAAATCGAGATTTGGAATTTTATCAAGCATTTCTTTCCATTTGGCAGCAAATAAAACTCGGTCGCTTTGGGCACGTGGACTCCACATTGCAGGACCTTTACTACGGTTAAGCATCCTGAATTGAATCATAGTATGATCAGTAACTATACCGCTATAACCCCCTAAGGCATCAATTTCTCTAATGATTTGTCCTTTAGCAATCCCTCCCATTGCAGGATTGCATGACATCTGCGCTATGGTAGCGAGATTAAGAGTAATCATTAATACTTTTGATCCCATACGTGCAGAGGAGGCAGCGGCTTCACAACCGGCATGCCCCCCTCCTACTACAATAATATCATAATCAGGAAACATATTCTCTTTAAAATTCAATTAAATACCGGAAAAAAATACTGGAAATACTTCTTATCATGAATTTACCAAAAATTTGGCAAATGACAGATAATAATTTTCCTTGCTTTGCATAACAGCTTTCTCATCATCTTGTTTATCTCCATACCCACAAATATGCAAAACTCCATGCGCAATTATTCTGCATAATTCATTCATAAATGGTTTAGCAAAATTATCAGCATTTTCTTTAATCCTGTCAATGCTTATAAAAATATCTCCGCTGATGCTGGCAAATTGTTCTGAATAATCAAATGTTATTGTATCTGTTAATGTGTCATGCTGCAGGTACTCATTGTTTATTGCATATAAAAAATCATCACTGCAGAAAATAAAATTTAATACTCCTGCTTTTTCGTTTTCAGATTCAATTAAAAAAAGAATCCATTTCCTGATATTATCTTCAGGAAATGGAAACGCATTATAATCCTGGAAATGAAACTCCAGAGATTGAGAAATTTCTGATGATGGTATTTTCAAATTATGGAGTTTTGTAAAAAATTACATTTTTAAAATAATTTTCAAGATGTTTTTTTCTCTCCAGTGTAAGACTATAATTTATACTTGAAATATAAAATACTAATTCAATGGTACTTCCTTTATCATAAAAGTTTAATTCGTCAACAAGCATTTTTATAACCAGTATTCCTCTTTCTCCATTTTCATCACCTTCTGGTAAATCCGTAATATCTTTTTCAAGATAAGTTTGAAAATCAAATCCATCTCCTTCATCCGTAACAAGAAAATGAAGACCTTTTTGATCAGAGAAAAATGAAATATCAATAATCCCTTCCGGGTTATTGTCATTTCCGTGCACCTTTGCATTCATAAATGCTTCATTTATAGCAAGTTGTATGTTGCTATAATAGGTATTAATTATGTTATATTCATAACAAATATCCTCAATAAAGGCTTCAAGTTCATGAATTCCATCCTTTGAGGATTTCACCTTAATTTGCTTTTTGTTCTCAACCATTTTTTATTGTTCTACGTTAAGGAAATACAGTTCTACCAGATTTTTATAATGAGGCTTGAAACCTGGGGGTAAACTCCTGAGCATTTCAATTCCCCTGTTCTTAATCCTATTATACTCGAAAAAGTCTTCAGGGTTACTTAAATCGTAAGTTTTTGCTGTTTCTCCAACTCTGCGTTCTTCTTTTTCCCTTTCCAGATGGGCTCTTTCATGTTCAAGCAACCTGGTAAGTATTCTTTGTTGCCGTAATTGAGTTTGTCTTGATATGTTATTTGTTACAATATCGAGCTCTGTTCTTTCCATTTCTCTCATGGTTTGTTCCAGCTCGCGGGTATCTTGTCCATCCTTTCGTAATTCGCCGGCCATTTCATTTAATCTGTTTCTTATAGCCTCTTGTTCAGCTGCCATCCTGGCAAGTTGCTCGCTCATGCTCATACCCTTTTCACCTGATTCTCCCTGCATGGGTTGATGTCCTTGCCTGAGTTGCTCAAGCATTTCATTCATTTGCTCCTGCATTTGCCTGAGATCAGGTAATCCTGACACTCCCGGACTGGCTTGAGAATCCTGTCCTTGTCCCTCTGCCTGCATTTGCATCTGCATATTTTGCATACTTTCATTGAGTAATAACGCCAGGTTATTCACGTGGGTCATGACAAACTGCTGTCGGCTCGCGCTGCTGTGTTTTCTTCTGTTTATAAGATGATCTATAGCCTGATCTATATTCAAGTTGATTTGGGCTATTTCTCTTGTAACAAAAGACTCTATCTGGATTTGTCTTCTGGCAAGTGCATTAAGGCTATCCTGGATCATCTTCAGATCAGTGCTTATTTTCCTTTGATCCTGTATGAGGTCAACAAATCTGGGATCACGCACATTGGCATTTCTTATTTCCTGCATAAGATCTTCCTGAGCAAATGAAGTTCTTACAAGATTATCAAGGATTTCACGTATTGTTCTTATATCCTCAGCAAGGTTTTGCTGCTGCATAGCAGCTTGCATCTCTTGCAGCGCATTACCAAGTTCCTGCATACCCTGTGAGGCATCCCTCTGATTTTGTTGCGCAGGACCGCTATTATTTTCCAACAGTTGATTAATCGCCTGTTCCATAAAACCTTTTATGTCATCCTGCAATGGTGATGTATCATCTAAAGGATTGGGTCTTTCAAGTTCCTCATTCTTTTGCATCATTTCATCAATCAGATCAGAAATGCTTTCAAACTCTTCATTGAGATCTTTTTGTTCATCGGCAGATGATCCCATTTCCATTTCATTTGTATCATCATGCAATTGATCTTGTTTGTTTTGAAGTCTTTCAAGGGCATCAATACTTTCCGATAACATCCTTTCAATCTGTAGCTGTTTAAATAACTCCAACGCTCTGTCGAGCCGGTTTTCAAGATCACTCATTTCAAACTGAAACTGATCAAGCATCTCGAATACACTTTCGCGATTTAACTTTTCAAGTTCCTGCTGAATTTTATCATAAAGATCTTTCATTTCATCAGAAAGAACATCTTCAAATAACTTCTGCAGTTCCTCCTGTTTTTTTATAATATTTTCATCCTGTTTTCTGAATTGTTGATCTTTTATTTGCTGTTCTTCGGCAAATTCAACGAGTTTCTCATAATCTTCCTTTGCTTTCTGTTGTTTTTCAAGAAGTTGTTTCAAACTTTCCTGCTGCTCCCAGGTAATATTTTCGCTTTCTAGCATAGATCTTCTAAGTCGGTCAATTTCATCCTGAATAGAATTGACTTCTTCTCTGCTTCTTGAAAGTCCTGATTTTACATTTTCCTCAGCTGCCATGGTTTGGGCAATCAATTCATCATAATCAGGAATTTTCAGCACATACAATCTGCTGTCGGTATGTTTAGGACCATTTATCTGATCATTATCTGTAACCCGGAAAAAATAATACATTGATTCACCAGGTTGTAATCCCGTATTATTTAAATCTACATGATGATAAAAAGCCTGATTAAGGTTATTGGGATCGAAGCTTAATTCTGTTACTGAAAAATCTCCAAATTCCGGTTCTGTTGACGAGCCTGAAGCAATTTTATGATAAAATGAGAGATCGGTAAATCCGTAATCATCCCTGATAAGTCCTTCAAAAAATAAATGCGCCTGCATAACGGAATCCTGATATTCTCTTACAGAAATTTCAGGATAAAGATCAGGTTTGGTAATT
This sequence comes from Bacteroidales bacterium, assembly GCA_007132585.1. Lineage (GTDB taxonomy): Bacteria > Bacteroidota > Bacteroidia > Bacteroidales > UBA7960 > SKVR01. The sequence continues at coordinate 10,840 of SLOJ01000222.1, forward strand.
ACATTATAACTTAGTGTATCAAATGTATTATGTTCGTTATTACGGGCAATTATTTCATATCTGAAATCTTCAAACACTCTTCTTTGCAGTTTATAAATCGATTTTCGATTCGATTCAAACCCAGATATCTCTTTGCCATCATTGAAAACCACAGTATCTGTATCTTCGGTAAATACCTCCCACCTTAAAAGGGTACCTTCGGGGATTTCAACATCTCCGATATTGATAAAATTATCACTACCCAGACCTGTATATGAAGGATAATCAGCAACTATGGTAAAGCTTTTAATTGTGGCGTTATTCAAAACATTCAATAAATATGGTCCAAACCTGTAATTTCCTGCAGAAAGAAAAAACTGAACGGGTTCATTCACCGATCTGAACTCGTATTCAAACGTGTTTTTATCGTTTGAAGTCATTCTTTGTGCAGTATTCCTGAAGTTTATATCAATATTTGCCGGTAAAATATTGCCTTCAGCTTTTACGATTAGTTTATACCTTTCATTTCGGGCTGATTGCAATGGTTGGGAGTTTTGAATGATCAGGCTAAACGGAGCCGGCCGTTCGTATTGTTGTTCGTAACGGATAATCCGCCCTGCAGATTCCTTAAATATGTAAGGTAAAAAGTACCATCCTGAAACCAATACTCCTATCAGGATAAAAGCATAGGGTAAAAGCTTCAGGTTGACCTTAAAATTAACAGCAGAAGTAAATGGTAAGGATTTAAGCCTGCCTGATTTTTGCTCGATTCCTGCAATAATAAGTTCTGCACTGCCTGGATTATTATCAAGGTGTTTTTTCAGTTGCAAGGTATTCAGAATTTTATCATCTATCTCACCTTTAAAATGTTTTCCTAATAATTCAGCAGCCTGTTCAAGTGTAATTCTTTTACCGAGTTTTAAAATTCCTGCAATGGGCCTTAGAACGAAGAATGTTAAAATAAATATATTGAACATTATAAAACCGTAAAATAATACAGCTCTTGTAACAGAATTAAAATATCCAAAATATTCAAAAACAACGAAGGCAATAAAAAGGCCGGCAAATCCGGAAATAAACAATATCAGACCCTTTAACAGCTGATTGGTATGATACTTCCGGATAAATCCTTCCAGTTTATTTATGAGTTCTTTATACACAGGTAACATCTATATGTCTTATTTTCAGAGAATTGAAAAATCCATTTTAATATTAAGCAACCTTAAATTTACGAATAATTTAATCAGCTTCGATGTAAAAATCCTTAATTTAGCTTATTGGTATTTAGCAATGATCCAATTTGTTTTGAAACGTAAAAAACTTTAACAATATTTTCTTATATGAAAACCTCAAACAAAGAGCTTAAAAAAGAATTAACGGAGAAAATAAAACAATTATTTCTCGAAAACCCAAAGTCAAAATTCAATTATAAGCAAATAGCAAAAAGATTAACTGAAGGGGAACAGAAAGAGAAAAAATTTATCAGCGGATTACTTTATCATTTGGCCAAAGAAGATTTTCTTATTGAGGTTTACCAGGGAAAGTTTGTGCTCAATCCCAGGGAAATAGAGAAAACAAAATCGATAGGCCCCTTTATTACAGGTAGAGTTGATATGAAACAAACCGGAAAAGCATATATTATTACAGATGAATTACTTGAAGATGTGCGCATTTCACCCAATAATACACAAAAAGCATTGCACGGCGATATTGTTAAGGTCAGGTTGTTTCCGAAAAGAAAAAACTCAAAAACTGAAGGTGAAATTATTGAAGTAATTAAAAGAGAAAAGATAAGATTTGTAGGTAAGATTGAAAAACATCAAAAATTCGCTTTCCTTGTTCCGGATAACAAAGCTACTCCTGTCGATATTTTTATTCCCCTCGAATTACTAAACGGAGCAAAAGAAGGGCAAAAAGCGGTGGCAGAGCTAACCGAGTGGCCTGATCATGCCAAAAATCCTTTTGGAAAAATAGTTGAAGTATTGGGTAATCCCGGGGAAAATGAGGTAGAAATGCACGCCATTCTTGCTGAATATAATCTCCCGGCAAAGTTTGAAAATAAAGTAGAAAAAGAAGCTGAAAAAATTCCTGATGTAATTGCTGAAAAAGAAATAAAAAAGAGGAAAGATTATCGAAATATTGTCACTTTTACGATTGATCCTTATGATGCGAAAGACTTTGATGATGCAATCTCATATGAAAAACTGGATGAAAATGTATTTCGTATCGGGGTTCATATAGCAGATGTTTCGCATTATGTGCAGGAAAATTCCGTCCTGGATCAGGAAGCCTATGACCGGGCAACATCCATCTATTTGGTTGACAGGGTAATACCCATGCTACCTGAAAGACTATCAAATCATATTTGTTCTTTACGACCCAACGAAGACAAATGTACCTTTTCAGTGATATTTGATATGAATGAAAAAGGCCGAATACTGAAAACCTGGATGGGTAAAACACTCATCAATTCAAACCGCAGATTCACCTATGAAGAAGTACAGGAAACTATTGAAAACGGAAAAGGTGAATTTGCAGATGAAATAATGACCATAAACAATATGGCAAAAACTGTTAGAAGTAAACGAATGAAAAGTGGTGCCATTGGCTTCGATAAAAAAGAAGTTAAATTTAAACTGGATGATGATGGAAAACCCCTTGAGGTATATTTTAAGGAACAAAAAGATGCTCATAAGCTTGTTGAGGAATTTATGCTACTAGCCAATAAAGCTGTAGCAGAAAGGGTTGGAAAAGTAAGTGGAAATACAAAACCAAAAACTTTTGTATACCGTATTCATGACATTCCCAATCCAGATAAACTAAGCAACCTTTCAGAATTTGTTTCCAAGCTTGGTTATAAAATGAAAACTGACACACGCAAAAATATATCTCAATCCTTCAACAATCTGCTAGCCCGCAGCCAGGGAAAAGGTGAGGAAAACTTAATTGAAACCCTGGCGATCAGGAGTATGGCAAAGGCAGAGTATTCAACTCAAAACATTGGTCATTACGGTCTTGCTTTTGATTATTACTCACATTTTACTTCACCAATAAGGAGATATCCTGATTTGATGGTGCATCGCTTATTGCATGCTTATTTAAACAACGCTGGAAGTTTTCAGCAGGAGCTCTATGAAGAAAAATGTCAACATGCAACCGAAATGGAAAAAAGAGCGCAGGAAGCAGAAAGAGATTCCATAAAATATAAACAGGTGGAATTCTTAAGTGATAAAATAGGACAGGAATTTAAAGGAGTAATTTCGGGTGTAAGCAAATGGGGAATTTTTGTTGAGATTATTGAGAATAAATGCGAAGGAATGATCAGGATGCGCGATCTGTCTGACGATTATTATTACCTCGATGAAGACAATTACCAAGTTATTGGTAACAATACAAAAAGAAAATTCAAATTAGGAGATGAAATAATGATCAGATTAAAAGCCGCCGATTTTCAGCGAAAAGAACTTGATTTTGAGCTGGCTGAATAAAAAACATGCTGATCTTGTTAACAAGATCAGCATGTTTTTTAAATGTTTCTTTATTTTTTAATTTGTAATTTTCTTGTAAATACTGTTTTATCTGTATATATTTTTAAAATATAAATCCCGCTGTTTAATTCGTTCTTTATCATTGTTTCATAGTTTTCCACAGATTCAGCATAAACAACTTTCCCTGTAATATCAAAAATAATAAGATATTTTATCAACTCAGGAGAAGTAATATAAAAATAATTACGTGCTGGATTAGGATAAACACTCAGATCTTTTACCCCTGAGGTTACAATACTATTTTCAATATCAAATATTGCCGTTAGATTTACATTCTCACCCGGCATAGTGAAAACAAAAGACTGTTCAGTATTGATTATATTTTGGTCTTCATCAACCCAGTGCATAAAAAAGAATCCTTCCTCCGGAATGGCTTCAATAAATATTTCATCATTTTCAAGATATTCTCCACCACCACTCACTATTCCAGAATTTTCCGGAGATGCTTGCAATGTCAGAAGCGCATAAATTATAAAAACTTCTTCCAATATGTCTATAGAATAATTTGAACCTGCATTTAACGTACCTGGTAAAATCTGATATATTCCAACACTTTCTCCCTCTTCCCTGACTAATTCACCAGTTAATTGATCTCCTTCTACTAGTTCTCCAGTTGTAATTGAATAAGTTAATAATTCAGGGTCAGGATCACCAAAAATTTTACTTTGTCCTTCATCTGGTGCAATTACCAAGCCCCTTTGTAATATATCAGCAGATAATTCGGGAAGCAATAAATCATACTTAAAACTATCTTCTCCTTCTAATAATAAGCCTAAAATAGCTACTTTAACAGCCGATCCCGCATCAGGACTAACAAATTGTGCAAAAGCATCGGAAATATTTAAAAAGACTTCATCTTCAACTTCCACACCCATAAGTACAGCGTCATTAAAATTAACAACTGCATCAGTAGTTCCATCATAAACTTTATCTTCAGCTACTAATCCTTCAATGGTAACTGGTATCAATTCCGATATCAGAAGGACACCTTCAAGGAATTCTATAAAATAATTATCACTTAAAAGTCCGCCTGGTATTATCGAGTAAGTTCCGGGTTCAATGGCGCCAACAGCATTTCCACTAAATTCAAGCTCACCATTCAGGCTTTCCTGGTTATCATCAAACTGAAAACCTGTATATGAAACAGTATAATCTTCCAAAGGGAATGGTTCTCCGTCAAAATATTTCATTTTATCATCTGCTATTACTTGAAGATTGGCTGGAGTAACAGATAAAATGTCGGAAATAAAATCAATTTGATAATTTGGATTCTGCAAATCACCTTGCAGAATTGCATACTCACCAACATTTTCACCTTCTTCTCTTGTAAGTTGGCCGCTTAATTCATCATCAGCAAACAATACACCTCCGGAAATCTCAAAGGTAAATACAGGATCTTCCTGACCGTATGTTTTGATTTGAGGAAGAGCAGTAACTTGTAGTTCGGCAGGTTCAATGGTAAGTGTTGCCGGCACTCTTTCGCTTTCAAACCCATCTGCATCTTTTGCCGCTGCCCAAAAGGTATAAACTCCGGCATCAGTTGCCGATGGAGTAACAATACCTCCTTCATTTTCAGCATCATACCATACTATATCAAAGCCTTCTGCGACTGTTGCAGTTAAAGTATGTTCTGCTGCGTCATAAGTTACATTAAGATCTTCGGCAAGCGGAGGTATTATCTCAAAGTTTGCAGTAAGGATTGCATTTTGTGCTGGCATAATAAACGAAGTTTGAAAGAGATTTTCATCTTCTATTACACCGGCATCTACTGTCCAGTTTAAAAAGGAATAACCCTCCTGTGGAATAACCTCAACCGGTACAGAAAAACCTGCACCATACTCCCCATCACCGGTAATTATTCCAGCAGCTGGGGGGTTGGAAGCCAGCATTAAATCATAAAACAGTCCTATATAAATATTGTCAACAGCAGCAGGAGGCTGGGTTCCGGCACTGCCGTCATTTCTCCAGCTGAATACCAATCTTCTTTGTTGACCCAGATGCTGAGTGGTAATATTTTGTGTTACAGTTTGCCATTCTTCCTGATTAAAAAAAGAACCTAAAAACTCAATGGTTCCGGGGCTTGATGTTAATTGTGAACCAGCAACGGGAGTAACTGTAGGAACAACTATATATAGTCTCATACGATCCCTGTCTGCTGTTTCTCCAAGTCCCTTCCAATCAAATTGAAGCTTAACATCACCAGGTTCAGCATCAGGAATCTGAAAATCCTGATAAAAATGCGCCACAGAAGAACTGTTGATATTATATGCATTGGTAGTTCCACCATCATTGGATACAATAGCAGCCAGGTTATCTGGGTCATTTGCAGGCTGGCCAACATGCCATTGATTGGTCTGAGTTGCGTTTACTGTAAACCAATTGTTGAAGTTACCTGTTTCAAAATCCTCTAAAAATGGAATAGCAGTAGCATTATATGCTTCACCAATCAATTCAATAGTTTGAATTGCTTTATTGCCAATATTATCTTCGATTTCAACAAATGCATTTTTTATACCTGCAGATAAGGGTGAGAATAATACACTTATAGTTGCTTGTTCTCCTGATGTCAATGAAACTGAAGATTCCAGATTTTGCAATATGAAATGCTCACTATCATCCCCAACTATGTTAATATTGGATGGCTCAATGTTAATTTCACTGGAACCCACATTGGTAAAAACAATATTCAATGCACCTGTTGTCTGACCACTAAGGGTATTTGGAAAGCTAAGTATTTGATCAGATGGACTAACAAATGCAAAAACAGGTGGTGAAATTTCAAGCAACATTGAAGGTAAGATAGTATCATTATCTGTTAATATATCAAACTCTGAAAAATTGCTTTGATAACCGATTTTTTCAGCTGTATAGCTATGGGCTCCTATTGGCAATCTCAAAAATGCTTGTCCGGCTGCATTTGTAAATAAGGGAGGTAAGTCATTAACTATAATGCTGGCACCTTCAAGTGGTTCCGTTTCTTCTTCACTTGTCTCTCCTGTTATTGTGAATGTTACCATAGGAAAAATCTGTAATTGAATATTTTCAGCAGATGATGCATTGTCCATAACGAAATCACCATCCACAGTATAGTAATTTTCTTTAATTACTGAATATGTATATGTTCCATTCGCGAGCGTAACAGATGCCATACCTGAGGTATTTGTCAGCAGGGTTCCCTGAACCTGAACCGGGCCTGAATAGGATTGTGCAGTTCCTTCGTAGTTTACAGTTACATTTGATATTGGGTTAGCATTTTGATCAACTACGACAAATGTTTTGGTAAAATTTCCAATAAGTTCAATATCCGGAACTGTTATATTTTCGTTTTCAATTTCCACGGTTCCGCTATAGGTAAGATAATTGGCTGCTGAAACATTAAATTCTGTTATACCTAGCGGTAAATTAAGAAATGCATTACCATTATTGTCTGTTTGCACTGAAGAAAAAGATGCTTCGGGGGTAGAAATAATAGCACCCTCAATGGGTTCTGTTCCATTGGTTACAGTAAATTCAGCATCATAAAATGTACCTACTTTCACGTCATCAAAATCCACATAAAACCAATCATCTGCAGTCAAATCACCAGTTCTTTCCGCAAAAATTTCAATAACAATATCCTGGTTTTCATAATCTGGCAAAGGAACTTCAATTTTTCTGTAAGCATTGGTAGCAGTATTATGATGAAAAATTGAACCGCCAAAAGCAATGGTTCCCAGTGTATTGAAATTATCTCCACCATCATCTGATACTCTTACAAAGATTCTAAATCTTGTTGGAAAAGTCCCGTTGTCAGGATAATTATTAAAGTCCACTACCCTGTAATGAAAACTAAGTAAGGGATTCTCACCTGCCTGTAACTGCGATGTTTGCCAGAATCCATTGGGATTATCGGGGGTTCCTCCCGCATTAGTAATAAGCCTGCTAAACCTACGACTGTTATTTAAACCATTGGTTGGTTCAACCCTGAAAGTATTATTGGTGAACCATCCTTCCGGAACCGCGCCATTGGGAAGAGCGTTAAAGTTTTCATAAATATATGGAACTGATTCCTTGTTGGATTCTTGTTCAAAGATTTCATAAATTTCGGCAGATGATGCTTTAAAAAAATTGTTGTCAATTAAATTTCCATAAGATAATGGTGATAACAAAAAAATAAGAGCTAAGAATAAAAAAGGATAAATCTTTTTCATATTATTTTATATTGGTGGTT
>SLOJ01000073.1 GCA_007132585.1 Bacteroidales bacterium
ATTTTCTTGTTCCGGTTGCCAGCCCCAGCCGGAACCCAACCAGTAAAATGGCCCCGGAATACCCCGGGCTCCAGTAGTTATAGTCCATATTACGGGTGTTTTCAGCATCTGTAGTTAATATGGAGTGGCGCAAACCCATTCCCGTATAAATATCCAGCACCAGCCGGTCGGAAGAGATGAAATACCGTCCTATCATTACATCCCATCCCAGCTTATGAATAGAGTTGTAGCGTTCAGCATTGGTTCCCGGAAGGGTTTCCTGCCAGTTGATGTAATTGTAATGCCACATGGGGCCATGACTTATGTAAAATTTTGATCTGCAAAGTCCTTCACCAGGGTAAAACCGATGGTACAGATGAAATCCCGCCCCTCGTTGACGGTCGAAATACACACCTGAAATATCGGAACCCGAAAAGTTATTGCTGTAAAACAGGATGTGAGATAACTGCAGACTGTGATTCTTATGGAGAGTTATATCCACATCCAAACGCATACCACTGATTGCTGTATACATGGGTTGAACAGCGAAAATGAGCGCAGGTAAAGTATCGACCGGCGTGGCATTGACAGACTCATTGGCATTTGAAGTATTGACACAAATGAGTAAAAAGACTAAAAGCAGGACTGAATAACTTTTTTTCATGGTTATGGGATGGTTAGCTTGCTTAAGAAACTCATACTTTCCCCATTGTAATCATATTGGTAAAGTCCATCTTCTGCTACCACATAAAGTCTGCCCTCATCAGGAATTACATCAATGGCCTGTATGTCGAATGTTTGCAGAAGCTCAATATCGTAACCGTTCTCTTCCACATGGAAAACTTTCAACATATCATCACAAATAAAAAGCCGGTCATTGTCTATACCCAATCCGCGAGGGCCTGTCATCTGATATTCGGCAATAAGCTGGGGTGCATTTAGTTTGCTGATATCAAATACCATCAACACATTTTCACCCATACTGGGGCCACTGCGCAGGGTAACATAGGCAAAGTCGCCCTGAACCACCACTGGGTCGTAGCTTACGAAGTGGGGAGTAAAGCTTATCTTGTCGGGCCGCTCCGGGTTGCCGAGACCGTAAATGTGCATCCCGTCACGTGCCCCGATAAACAGGTAATCATCTGAGGGGAAAATGGTTTCAATGCCAAATCCAAGGTATTGATTGTGAAGATATTGAATATCTGCAGGTTGGGAAATTCCAAAAGTGTGCAGGCTCTCATGATCTACGGTGTACAGATAATCCTGCAGGATAGTGAAACGGGCCATGGAGCCGCCGGTGCCGGTATCTCCCCTCATGGCATCGTCCTTTGTGCAGGAAAACAAAAGGATAAGAGCCAATGACAGGAATAGGTTTGTTTTTCTTTTCATAATTTTTTATTTTACCCATGCAACAATTACTGTATTTTCAGGTCTTCTGTGAGCAGAATAGGACCAGGGGATCCATTCCAGGTCGGGTGGTGTGGGTTCGGGAAATACTTCAGCCACCCTGTCAAGGATGCTGATCTGCGGGTATGAGCTGATATCGATGGAAATCAGGTCAATGGAATTATCGGCATACAGCACATTGTTGCGAATAGCCAGGTCCATTACACCGGGAATATGAAGAAACCCGGTCTTTTGTGGATCGGAAGGATCATGGTTGTCAATGATATGTATACCCCTGAAAAGATCAACAATATATATCATGTTCCCGTTGATGTATATCTTTCCGGGGGTTTCAAATTCCCGGGCTTCCTGCATAAAAACACTGGCAGGTAGTTCGGATATTTTCATCAGGATAGGCACATAGGCCGTCTGGCTGGAGTCGTTGGGTTCAATGGACAGGGAAGTGATCAGAAACACGGCCACAATCCATAATGGGATCTGCAGGGATTTCATGGTAAGCTGTTTTTATGGTGAGAAGCAAAACATTGGTTGTACCAAAATTAGAACAATATTTTATCCGTTCCTGTGGGCGGGCGAAAATATTGCATCTGATTCTAAGACGAAAAATTCAGCAGCAAAGTTGCAGTCAGAAAATATTTTTCCTACTTATATTTATCCCAGCTTTTAATGGCCAGATCATCGGGTTTCAGCCTGCAAAATGCATAAATAAATGCGCTTGCCAGGCGGGCATTGGTAATGAGCGGAATGTTGAAATCGATAGCATTACGGCGGATTTCATAATCATTGTAAAGCTCATTTTGCGACAAATTCTTGGGGATGTTGATTACCAGGTCTATTTTTCGTGATTTAATATATTCAAGCGTGTTAGGATGGGCATTTTCATCGGGCCAGTGCAGCATGGTACAGGGAATATTATTATTCTCAAGGAATTGCTGTGTCCCGCGTGTTGCAAATAGTTTATAGCCTTTTTCATGCAACATCTTTGAGCTGATGAGCATTTCAGTTTTAGACCGGGCGGGGCCTGTTGACAGCAGAATATTTTTCTGGGGTATGGTATAACCCACCGAAAGCATAGATTTCAGGATGGCTTCATAGTAGTCTTCTCCAAGACAGCCCACTTCCCCTGTGGATGCCATCTCCACACCCAGCACAGGATCGGCTTTCTGCAGCCGTGAAAAAGAAAATTGCGACGCTTTCACACCCACATAATCCAGTTCGAACAGTGATTTTTCAGGTTTCTCTACTTTTTCTCCCAGCATAACCCGGGTGGCGTAGTCAATGAAATTGGTTTTTAGTACCTTGGAAACAAAGGGAAAGCTGCGCGACGCTCTCAGGTTACATTCAATCACCTTGATGTCATTATCACGAGCCAGGAATTGCATGTTGAAAGGTCCGGTGATTTGCAACTCCCGTGCAATTTTTTGGGCAATGCGTTTCACGCGTCTTATGGTCTCCACATATAATTTCTGTGGAGGAAGGACTATGGTGGCATCTCCGGAGTGTACCCCGGCAAACTCCACATGCTCCGAAATGGCATATACTACAATTTCTCCATTGTCAGCTACGGCATCATATTCTATTTCCTTGGCCTGCTCAATGAATTCTGAAACTACTACAGGATATTGTTTAGAAACGTTGGCAGCCAGTTTTAGAAAATGCTCCAGTTCGTCAATATTGGAAACCACATTCATGGCAGCCCCTGAAAGCACATAGGAAGGCCGTATTAAAACAGGAAATCCCACCCGTTCAACAAATTTATATATCTCCTTAACTGTGGTGAGTTCTTTCCAGGCTGGTTGGTCTACATCCAGACTGTCAAGCATGGAAGAAAATTTATGCCGGTCTTCAGCATGGTCAATAGAAAGGGCAGATGTACCCAGAATATGGACTTGTGCTTTGTGTAACCGCATGGCCAGATTATTGGGTATTTGCCCGCCCATGGAAACCATCACCCCTTTGGGATTCTCAAATTCGATAATATCCATCACCCTTTCGAAAGAAAGCTCATCAAAATACAATCGGTCGCATATATCATAATCGGTACTTACGGTTTCTGGGTTGTAATTGATCATGATGGAGCGTAATTCCGCTTTACTGATGGATTGCAGAGCATTTACACTGCACCAGTCGAACTCTACGCTGCTTCCTATACGATATGCTCCCGAGCCCAGAACAATTACTGATTTCTGGTCGTTCTCAGCCTGAATATCATGTTCAGAACCATGATAGGTCAAATAGAGATAATTCGTCAGGGCCGGGAACTCAGCAGCCAGGGTGTCTATCTGTTTTACAACCGGCAGAATACCAAGCTTTTTGCGATATTGACGCACTTTCAGACCATACTCACTAACATCATCCCCTGTGCTTTTTACCAGGTTTTTGGCAATCTGAAAGTCGGAAAAACCGTTTTTCTTAGCTTCCAGTAAAAGACTTTCGGGCAGGTCTTCAATACGGGAAAAGGGAGCAATGGCAGTTTTTATATCGAAAATTTTCTTTAACTTGTACAGAAACCAACGGTCAATTTTTGTGAGATTATGGATTTCATCAACAGTGAAGTTATGTTGCAGTGCCAGGGCAATAACAAAAATGCGTGTATCGGTGGGGTTACTTAGTTGTTCTTCAATTTCTTTACGGTCAAATATTTCCAGTTCTTTGTTTTCCACAAAACCATGCATGCCCTGGCCAATCATACGCAAACCTTTCTGGATGGCTTCTTCAAAATTTCTTCCCACAGCCATTACTTCGCCAACACTCTTCATGCTGCTACCAATCTGTTTTGAAACACCTTTGAATTTTCCCAGATCCCAGCGTGGTATTTTACAAACTACATAATCCAGGGCAGGTTCAAAAAAAGCCGGAGTAGTTTTTGTAACCGCATTTTTCAGTTCGTGCAATCCATAACCCAATCCAAGCTTTGCCGCAACGAAAGCCAGCGGATATCCTGTAGCTTTTGATGCCAGGGCACTGGATCGCGAAAGTCGGGCATTTACTTCTATTACCCGGTAATCTTCTGATTGGGGGTCAAGCGCATATTGCACATTACACTCTCCTACAATACCGATATGACGAACAATTTTGATAGCAATTTCCCGGAGCTTATGGTACTCGGTATTGGTGAGGGTTTGTGATGGAGCAATGACAATACTTTCACCGGTGTGTATTCCCAGCGGATCAAAATTTTCCATGTTACACACGGTAATGCAGTTATCGTAGCGGTCGCGCACCACTTCATATTCCACTTCCTTCCAGCCCTTTAAAGATTTTTCTACCAGGATCTGTGGTGTATGATTCAGGGCTTTTTGAGCAAGTTGTTGCAATTCTTCATCATTGTTGCAAAATCCACTGCCTTGTCCACCCAGGGCATATCCTGCCCTGACTATAATGGGGTATCCAAGTTTGTTGGCTGCTCTCACAGCTGCTTTTACTGAGTTTACTGCTTCGCTTTTGATGGTCAGAACATTGATTTCATCCAGTTTTTTTACAAAAAGTTCCCGGTCTTCGGTGTTCATGATGGCATCTACCTGTGTTCCCAAAACCTGCACTTTGTACTTTTTCAGTACCCCACTTCGCTCTAATTCAACTCCGCAGTTCAGTGCCGTTTGGCCGCCGAAGGCCAGTAACAAGCCTTGTGGTTTTTCCTTACGGATTACCTTTTCCACAAAAAATGGGGTTACGGGAAGATAATATATGATATCGGCAATTCCTTCGGAGGTTTGCACCGTGGCAATGTTGGGGTTTATAAGAACGGTTTTTATACCTTCTTCTTTCAGGGCTTTGAGGGCCTGGGAGCCCGAATAGTCAAATTCGCCGGCTTCACCGATCTTAAGGGCACCGGAACCGATTACGAGGACTTTTTTTATTTTCATGTTGTTTAGTTTGAACCGCAGAGACACAGAGACGCAGAGTTTTATGATTTATGATTTTTGAGTTTTAAATAATGACTTTTTGGTTTTTAA
>SLOJ01000010.1 GCA_007132585.1 Bacteroidales bacterium
CCAATTAAATCAATAGCTTCTACCCTGTAAAATACATTGCTGTTGCCTTCCCAGGCTGACAAAGGGTATCCGTCATTATTGCCTACGCCAACCAGCCAGTCAACTTCATTTACAACATACTGCTGATGCCAGCATGGCGATATTTCTTCAGTATTGAATCCTTCAAAAAAGGGAAATACGGTAATTGCATAACAGTTTGTAATTGCATTAGCATCAAGGCCGGTTGAATAATCAGGCCCAGGTTGTGTATATGACCAGATCCGGTAAAAGTACTGTATGGAAGATTCAAGTTCATCATGAATAAAGCTTTCGTCTTTACCCATATAGATTACCATACCACCGTTATCAATGTCATCTCCTATTGCATAAGTACCTGAGGGAATGCCGAATTCATCCGAATCATTTACTGCAATCATAACAAAATCTTCTTCTTCATTGAGTTGCCATTGTAGTTCAATTTCCATCGAAGAAACGGTTGAAGCACTGAAGTTGAGTGGGTTGATTACTGTCGAACTAAAAGGATCAAGGCCACCGAGAGCCATTACGTCTGATCCTGTTGGATCAAGCCACTCGCTTAAACGTGTTGCTGCACTTCCGCCTCCATTCCAGGAGATTCCGAAACGACCGTACCAATCGGGTTGAGTATTACCGCAGGCGGCATAGCCACCATGCAGCTGCCCAAGGATGCGACCCTTGGAATCAAAAATGGGAGAACCACTTGAACCGGGTTCACTAGTTGTACCTTCGCTCCATACAATGCGCCAGTGTGTATTTCCCGAACCGGGTTCACCAAGATAACTTGCCGACTGAACTCCCTCAGTGGCGTAGCTGAATTTCTTGATGTCTCCCCTGGGGTGATGAACCCCGATTATGGTCTCTGTGAGTATGTCACCGGTAGTGCGGTTCCAACCTGCATAAAAAGGATTATATTCTTCGGGGATGGGCTGGTTTAACTCCATAAGCCAGAAATCTGAAGAAGAATTAGAGGCAATTTGTTTAGCGCCTGACATGGAATAGTAAGGGGGGCTTAATGTCGGATTGGCACATTCTTCGCTTTGCCAGTTAAACCAGAATACTAGGGTAGATGGATTACGGTAGCAATGGTTGGCCGAAAGAACATAAGGTGTTTGATCCTGCTGTGTATTATTGATGATGGCACCGGTGCAAAACCCATTTCCACCCGTTACCAGCATAACAACTGATCGCACCTGTTGCTGCCAGTCATCGGCCTCGGGGCAGGCTACATTCAGGTTGCAGGAACCGCTGTCGCCAAATCCTTTGGCAAACAGAAAAGGATCCCGGTAGGCATGAGTAACCATTTCTATATTTAATTCACCGGGAAAATCAACGTTAGCAGGTTCAAAATATTCAACGGTTATATGGTCACCTTCAACAAGTGTGGTTGCAAAATAGCCGTCATTCTGGTTGTTCAGGCTGGTAAAGGCGCCTAATATAGTACTCCGGGTCTCATTATAAACATATAACTCAGCTCCGGGAGGTAGTTTGTAATGGTCAAAGGTGAGATTAAGCGTGTAAGCGCCCTTAGATTCAATGGAAACTCTCCATATTTTATCACCGTTTGCTATAACATCCCATAAACCCGAATTCTCAGGGTTAATATCTACATATATATTATCTCCAAAACGCCAGGGGATCTCTTTTATGGTATCGAAAATAAGGTCTTCCTGTAATAACTTTTCCACATCTACCTCTTGCATTTTCATCACAGGAACATTCTCTGAAAGGTTTGTTTTTAAAAAACTGGGCGGAGTACCAGATTTTGATATTTGTGCAAAAACAGATGTATTTCCGGTAATAAAAAATGCTGTAAATAGTGAAATCAGCAAAAGAATTTTTGAATTCATTAAATAAAATTTGCTATGTATACACAAAATTAAACAGAAAAATGAGCCGGAATGTTCCTTCCTGTTAATTTTTATTAGATTATTTAGATACTAACAACCAGTCGTTTGCTTTCTGCTACCTGGTTGTCAATAATTCATGATTAAATGTAGGTGCCATTATTAAAATTCTGTTTTATTAATGCGAATGCGATTTTCGCTAAAGTTAATATTTTTTGTATAATCTGTATTTTTACGGATTCCTGACAACGATACGTAGACTTCTGCTTTGGGGTTTAACTGTGAAATCAATCCAGGTAAATGCACGGTCAGGGTTGATTGTAGGATTCCAAATGAAAGTTACTCTATAGATCGAAACTATTTACAAAGGTAGGTACGGCATCCACAGGGTTTATACTGAGAGGTAACAGCAGTTTTTAATGATTAAAATAATCCGTAGGTAGTATGAAATACTTTAAACTGATAATTCCCGGCATTTTCTTTTTTATCGCACTTTTTTTTGGATGCGATAGAAAAGAACCGCTTACATGACAGGCTCGTAACAGGGTGGTGAAAATGGCGAATTGGTGTGGAAGTTCCTGCCAATTAACGGAAGAAAACATATCAGGCTTTTCGATTGTTTTATGTTAAGTTAATTTTTAAAAAGTGATTTTTGATTATGAAAACTGCATTGATTGCTGGAGCCACCGGTCTGGTAGGCTCTTTTCTTGTACAAATGCTGCTGGAAGATGGTCATTATGATAAAGTGAAGATACTGGTAAGAAAGCCTGTTGATTTGAATCATCCTGACCTGGAGCAGATCATTTATGATTATGAAAACCCTGACCTTGATAAGCTAAAGGCTGATGATGTATTCTGTTGCCTGGGCACAACTATAAAAAAAGCAGGCTCCAGGGAAGCTTTCACAAAAGTGGATTATGAATACCCGCTTCAAATTGCGCAGGCTACAAAAGACTATGATACGCAGAATTTTAGTATTGTAACAGCCATTGGGTCCAACAGCAAATCAAGAATTTTTTACAACAAGGTAAAAGGTGAAGTAGAGGAAAAACTTCAGGAAATCCCTTTTCAGTCCCTACATATCCATCGGCCATCCATGCTTCTTGGACCGAGGAAAGAATTCCGCACAGGAGAGGAGATCGGAAAAGTAATTGCCCGCTTGCTTTGGTTTCTTTTCCCAAAGCGTTATCGCGGGATACATGCATCACAAGTGGCTGGCTGTATGATCAGCAAAATGAAAGAATCAAAACCAGGTTTGCAGGTTATTGAATCAGACAAAATGCATGAATGGCCTGTAAGAGAAAAGTTATGATATTCAGGAATTAAAAAACTTTTCTTTCCCGGTTTTATAAAGTATAACATCAACCTTCTCAGTTGTAACAAGGCATCCGTAACGCATTGATTCCAGAATGGGTTTTATACTCTCATAGAATTCAAGTACCTTATCCTTTTCGTCGATGATCTCAACAATAACCGGTAGTTTTTCAGTTATTTCCCAAAATTTATAGGAATGTATTACTGAGCTTGCTCCAAATCCGAGTATTCCTTTTGTAACGGTTGCACCTGCCAAACCTGACTCCTTTGCTTTGAACACTAAAGTTTCGTGAAGGATTTTTCCATCATACTTATCGGTTGAACTGATAAATATCCGCATTGATAATGCTTTCGACTCTTTTTCCATCTTAAATCATTTTGATTATTGATCTGCCAATAAAAACAGCAAGGATGCCCAGAAAAAAGCTTAAACTTGCGTAAGAAGCAAACCGAAAGAATTCTTTGGTTTGCAATAAAATGAAAGCATCATTGGAAACTGTTGAAAAAGTGGTGAAACCACCACATAAGCCCAGGGTTAAAAATAATCGCCATTCTTGCGACATAATACTTCCCCGCTCAAAAATGCCAAAAAAAATACCTATCAGGAAGCTTCCGGCAACATTAACAACTATGGTTCCCCAGGGGAATACCGAATCGTATGAAAGTTGAAAATATCTTAAAATGAGAAACCGTAAAATTGTACCCAGAAATCCACCGAAGCCGGTTATAAGAAGTAGTTTTACCATAAATTTTTGCAGTTTAAATTATTTTATGGTAGAAGTCATCAGCCAGTTATAAATGGCGGTTAATGGCAGACTTCATTGCCCCAGTGCAAATGTAACAATCTTTTGGGAACAAATGTAAGAGATCAGTTTTTACCCTTCTGCCTTTCCATGGTAATACCGGGCTTTGCTTTTATCATCAAAACGCAGATAAATATTCCCAATATAGCGTGCATAAGCAGGTTTCGGGTCAATGTCATACAAACGTAAAAAGTAATTGAGCGATTGGTGAAAATCGGCATTAAGTATTTCGAAGGCGCGAAGCAACCGGGCATACTGTTGATGAGTCCGGTTATTCTCATAAGCTTCCATTTCTTTCTGGTATCGGTTCTCGGCACGCCAGAAATATTTCCGGGCCACATGATAAAGGGCATCGGTATTATCGGGATTCAGCAAGAGAAGATCTTCAGCAATATCGTCTAAAAGGTCTTCATTTTCAAGAGCTTTCTGCACTTGAAAATAAGTATTCAAAAGGGGCTCTTTTCGTCGGGCATCACTTTCAATTTCGTTCCATAACTCGACTGCATCTTTATAATTATGGCTTTCGGCATAGGTTTCAAAAAGCCTTTCCTTCATATCCTGTACTTTCTTTCCTTTGGGTTCAGACGCCAGGTACATTTCCAGTGCTGTAATTTCGCGCGACAAATTATCAATCCGACGATTCAACAGGGCAAGTGTATAATGTACATCTGCACCGGCGGTTTCGCTGTGCCGAATCAGATTAAGGTAGCTCAGGGCTTTTTTTCCCATGTTAAGATGAAATGCCGAAAGACCCGCACCGCGATAAATACTGTCGGGTATGCTGAGCACATCGTGCTGATGCCGGTTTAAGAAATCTTCATAATGTTCCAGGGCAACCTGGTATTCTCCCGCATGGAAAGCACGCGGGGCATCTGGATGGAGTCCGGTAAATTGTTGCTGAGTTGAACATGCTGCAAAGACGATCAGTAAAATCAAGGATAAGCGCGAATGATTTCTCATAAAACATCAAAATAAAAAAGGGAAACACTTGTGAGAAGTTTCCCTGAACAACTTTCAGTGATCGCTGCAAAGTTAGCGATTATGCCGGAGCATAAAAGTCAAAATATGTGAATCTTTCAATATCAAACAAGAGTATGCAAAACTTCTCACACCATTAAAGACCAAATAATTCCTTTACTTTTTCGATTTCTTCCATTTGAATGGTGTGAGGTCTGCCGGGAAAGATTTCTTTGGTAATATCGGCTCCTAACTCCTGCATTAAGTTGCATGTGTCTTCGGTTCTTTGAAGTGGGATATGCGGATCGTTATCACCGTTACTCAGGTAAACCTTTGTACCATTAAAATTTCCCGAATAGTTTTCCTTTTCAACAGTTGCACCAATAAGCCCTCCGGTAAATATGGCGATACCACCGAGTTTTCGCGCATTTGATGATGCAATTTCAGCAGTTAGACAGCCACCCTGTGAAAACCCCATCAGGTATATATTTTCTGCAGGAATTTGTTCTTCAATAGTATTGATCAGTCTGGAAATATTTTCAAGTGCACTGTTAAGCCATGGCTGGTTTTGTTCGCGCGGGGCCAGAAAAGTCAGTGGATACCAGACAAAATGGTTGGCTTCCGGCGCTGCAACATAGGTATTATTGGTTTCAAAAAAATCGGCCAGCGAGAGAATATCATCCGGGGGAGCACCCCGCCCGTGTATGAGAATTATGGCTTTATCTGCTTCTTGTAGTTTAGTTCCTCGCTCAACAATATTGTAATTGTGCATATATTATGGAATTTGATTGAAGTTAGATTTTGATTTTATGGTAGTCCAACAATTATTAATGTTATATAGTTTACCGGGGTCCGCAATAAAAACATGGGTCGGGCCCCAAAGTATTCATCATTTGTGGTATTAGCAAAGCATACGTTTTTTTGTATAAATAGGAAAGGCTGCAATATGTGTTTAATGCAGCCTTTCTGTAATATATAAAGATGTTGTTTCTATTTCAGATACCTCTCAAGCCAGTTGTAAAGTTCTTCGTACCAGTAGATGGAGTTTTGCGGAGTAAGGATCCAGTGATTTTCGTCGGGGTAATAAACCAGCCTGGCCTCCAGCCCCATGCCTTTGTATATACCATAAACCAGCAATCCATGAGCAACAGGCACCCTGTAATCCAACTCACCATGAATTACCAGCATTGGAGTTTTAAAATTGTGGGCAAATTGTGATGGGTTTTGTGAATTGAGTATATCGAAATTCTCCCATGGGGTTCCGCCATATTGATAGCCCCTGTTTCCGGCGTAGTCAGATGCAAACTGAAGGTGCAGATCATAAACTCCGGCATGGTTAACCAGTGCAGCATATCTGTCGGTATGGCCGGCAATCCAGCTTACCATGTAGCCCCCGTAGCTGCCACCGGTGGCAGCCATGCGGGTTTCATCAATAAACCCACGTTCAATCATATAGTCAGTTCCTTTCATGATATCCATAAAGGGTTTGTTTGCATGTTCACCATGAATAGAGATAGCAAAATCCTGTCCGAAGGTTGTGGATCCGTGAAAGTTGGGCATGGCTACCACATAACCTGGGGCGGCAAAAAGATGTGCATTCCAGCGGTAGTGCCAGAAATTACCAAAGGTTCCGTGCGGACCGCCATGGATCATAAGCACAAGTGGGTATTTCTTATTGGGGTCAAAATCGGGCGGATATACAATGAACATTTGCACATCGGCACCATCAGCGCCCTTGTAAGTTACATCTTCTACCCGGCCAAAATTAATATCAGCAAGGCGTTCTTCATTGAATCGGGTAAGTTGTGTAAGATTACGTCCACGGTTATCTATCCTGTATATTTCAGTAGGCTGATCGAGATTATGGTGTGTAAAAACCAGATCGCGACCACGACTCCCCGCAATACTAACATTGCCATTTGTTCCTTCGCCGAAAATCATTGTGTGCTCCCCTCCATTGGCAGGTATACTGAAAATAGCGTTCTGTGCATTGTGGCCTGCATGGAAGTAAATGGTTTTTCCATCACGCGACCATATCCAGTTAGAGAATGAAAGGTCGATATCTGATGAAAGATTGGTAAAGGTTCCATTGCTGCGGTTGTATTTTACTATTTCAACCTTATCGGCATAAAAATGATAGATGTTTTGTTTTCCGTAAAGGATAAAGTTTCCGTCAGGACTGTAAACCGGATCAAGATCATTGGCCGGGTTGTCGGCAGTAATGTTGGTCAGGTCGCCGCTACCGTCTGCCGGAAGCAGAAATATGGCATAATTGGTATTGTCGTATGGGGGTTCTGTTGAGTTCATACTAACGGCAATTTCTTTTCCATCGGGAGAAATATCATAGCTTACCCCACCCATCATGTTGAAATAATTTACGGTATTGGGCATAAGGTCAGTTACCTCTTTGCTGGTTATATCAACGCTGAAAAGCCTTGGGTAGTAGCCATCAGTAAGCCAGCGATCCCAGAAGCGGTACATGGTGTTTTCTGTTACTTTGGCAGATACCTTGCTTTCTTTTTTTTCATCTATCAGCTTTTTGAGCTTATTAAAATCGCCATCATATTCGGGCAGAATATTGGCAGCAAAAGCAATCCGGTCACCCGTGGGAAACCATTTTACAGAAAATACTCCAACCGGGAGATCTGTGATCTTGTGTGCTTCGCCACCTTTTTTCAGGTTCAGCATGTAAACCTGTCCGGGGCCATCGTGCCGGCGCGACACAAAAGCGATCTTTTCTCCATCGGGGCTCCATACCGGAGAGCCTTCTTTCCCTGCATAAGTAAGCTGGCGGGTTGTGCCCTCATCAATGTTCAGCAGAAAAAGATCGGTAGTTGATGTGTTTTTCTCAATATCATACTCTGTAACTGGAAAAACGGCATATTTTCCATCGGGTGATACATCAAAACTTCCCACACGTTCCATCTCCCACATTTTTTCAGCAGTAAGTGTTTGCGACTGTGCAACTGCAAAGATTGCAATACAGGCAAATACAAGGGTTAAAAAACTTTTTAGTTTATTCATTTTTTCAGATTTTATATATGTAACGGCTTTCGTTTAACTTCGGTTTGCAATTCATTGAAATCCAAATCAGTCAGTGTTTACAAAGAAAAACCATTGCATCCTGATTGCCAAGAAAAAGGAGAAAATTTTCTTTTTTTTAAGAAACAGCAACTCCTTCTTCGTACAGGTATTTTATTTTTCCAGAAAACTCTCAACGATCTTCAGAAATTCATCCGGTTTTTCTGCATGCAACCAATGCGACGCATCATCAATTGTTTCTATTTTGAAATTCGGGAAAAGTTCTTCTATCCTGGGTACATGCACATCAGTAATATATGGGCTGTCGGCACCACGTATAAAAAGCGCAGGTTTTTCGAAAGGCTTTTCAGAGTCCAGGGCCCTGAAGATTTCAGGAAGATTTTCGTGTATTACTTCAAGATTAGCCTTCCAACCCAGCGATGAGCGGTCTTTCCAGTAAAGATTTTTAAGCAGAAACTGGCGAATACGCGGATTGTCAATCTTTTCTTTAAGGTCTTTGTCAACTTCCGATCTTGAGTTATGTTTTGAAAGATCAACCGACAACATGGCTTCAATGAGTTTATCATGCTTGTGGTTATATTCATCGGGACTTATATCTGCCACAATCAGTTTGTCAACTTTTTCAGGATAATCGAAACTGAATTGCATAGCGGTTTTACCACCCATGCTGTGCCCGAGCAAATAAGCACTTTCAAGCTCAAGGGCTTCCATAAACTCCAGCAGATCATCAACCATAGCATGATAGTTGAAAATTTCGTGCCTGCGTGAGCGCCCGTGGTTGCGCTGGTCAACAGCATAAATTGAGTGTTTTGCTGCAAGTTTGCGCGATATACTAACCCAATTATCGAGCATACCAAATAACCCATGCAGAATTATTAAAGGGTGCCCCGAGCCTTCATGCTGATAATTCAATTCCATACATTAAATGTTTAAAATCATCGGAAACCAACTTTTTTTTACCTGAACATCAACCTTAACCATGAACCTCTTCGGTTTTCAACTCCCTCAGATACATTTGAATTGTATTCTCCAGACCAAAATACAGCGCATCAGAAATGAGTGCGTGGCCAATTGAGACTTCAAGGATGTTGGGGATGTTTTGTGCAAAATATTTCAGATTATCCAGGTTAAGATCATGCCCAGCATTGATACCCAATCCGGCTTCTGTGGCGGCTTTAGCAGCTTTTACGAAAGGTTCAATTGCTTGTTCCTTGTTTTTAAGGAAATTGGCAGCATATGGCTCGGTATAAAGCTCTACCCGGTTGGTGAGGGTTTCAGATGCTTTGAAAATTTTATCAGGATCAGTTTCGATAAAAATGGAGGTCCTGATATTATTTGCCTGAAATTCAGCTATTACGTCTTTGAGCAAATCAAAATGCTTTACGGTATCCCAACCCGCACTGGATGTAAGTGCATTGGGTGGATCGGGAACGAGAGTAACCTGGGCAGGCTGTACTTCAATTACCAGGTTCATGAATTTGCGGGTTGGATAGCCCTCAATATTGAATTCAGTAGTTAAAACCGGCTTCAGATCATGCACATCCTTACGGCGTATGTGTCTTTCATCAGGCCGGGGGTGAACTGTAATGCCTTGTGCACCAAATCTTTCACAGTCTATGGCTGCTTTTACAATATCGGGTATATTTCCACCCCTTGCGTTGCGGATTGTTGCTATTTTATTTATATTTACACTTAATCGAGTCATCAGGGTATTTTTTATACATTTACACAAAGCTAAGAAACATTCATGAAAATTTGTTTACTCAAACTTTATCTGTAAATTATTTTTCATTGAATGAACGTTGTGAATAAAAATTTCGTTTATGAAATATAGCATAACTAGCATACAGTAATAAACCGGAATATTGACCAAGTAAATATTACCTTATATGCTTTCTGATATGTCAATGAAAACATTAAATTTGTAGAATAAATAATGTATTTTATGTTAGCTAATGAACTTATTAGCGATATTGTAATGCCGCTTCGAACTTCCGATACCGGTAACACAGCGCTCAACTGGATGGAAGAGTTGCGTATTTCTCATTTACCGATTGTTAATAATGAAAATTTTCTGGGTCTTGTATCTGAAAAAGATATTTTTGAACTGAATGATCCTGAAGAACCCATCGGAAACTATCAATTATCGCTGGTGCGGCCATACGTGTATGATGATCAGCATCTTTATGAAGTGATAAGAATTATGTCGGCACTGGAATTAACTTTGGTACCTGTTCTTGATGAACATGACAACTACCTTGGGTGTATTACCCAGACCCGTTTGCTTAAGGAAATAGCTCATACCGGGTCTATTGGTCAGCCCGGTGGTATTATTGTTCTGCAAATGAACGTTGCAGATTATTCTTTGCATGAAATATCAAGAATTGTTGAATCAAACGATGCCAAAATTCTTAGCTCTGGAATTCGTACCTTTGACGAGAGCAATATGATTGAAGTAACGCTTAAGCTAAATAAAATAGATGTGTCTGGCGTTATTCAAACTTTTAACCGTTATGAGTACCAGATTTCCGCATCATTTTCTGAAGAAAACAATTATGAAGATTTACTCAAAGAGCGGTTTGGCTCGTTAATGAATTATTTGAATATTTGACCTAACCAAAACCAAACATGATATCCCGTACCTTTTTCTATATTCTTCTGGTCGGGTTAAATTTAACCGGTCTTTTTGCCCAGGTGCACCTTGCAGCTCTTGAGCATGGGTCATTTATGAAACGTTATGACTTTCGCGAAGCCATACCCGATGATCTTATTTCTTCTGATTATATTGTTATTCAGGATATTGAATTTGAAGGTAATGATGCTACCCGCCAACATATTTTATATCGTGAACTGGTTTTTTCACCGGGAGATACCATTGAAAAAGAAGACCTTTCGCGCATTTTGGAGCAAAGTCGCGAAAACTTACTGAATACTTCTCTGTTCAATTTCGTAAATGTTTCTCTTTTTGTTCATGACTTTTTACCTGCAGCCAATGTAAGGTTTACCTTTGTTGAGCGCTGGTATGTGTGGCCTTTCCCTATTTTTGAAGTTGCCGAACGAAATTTAAATGACTGGATCAGAAATCCTTCTTTCTACCGAACAAACTATGGATTTTATGTCGTAAAAGAAAACTTCAGGGGGCGTATGGAGCGCTTGAGTATCCTGGCCCGGGCCGGTTACCGCCAGAATTACAGTATAAATTATATTATTCCTTACATCAATCAGGCACAGAAACTAGGGCTGGCTTTCAATGTAGGTGTAAATCTACGTAATGAAATCGAATATCTTACCCAGGGTAATGTGCAGCTTTTTTATTCTGAAGATGGGGTAAATGCGCTAAGTCACTTATATGCTAATTCAAGAATTTTATACAGGCATGGTATTCACCATACCCACAATTTGAGTCTTGGGTATAACCAATATCGTTTTGCTGATTCATTACTGGTGCTCAATCCGCAGTTCTCTCCAGGGTCTGAAACCCGTGCCCCGTTTTTTTCAATAGGGTATGAATTTAAAAATGACCACAGAGATATCAGGGCCTACCCTTTGCGGGGTTATTACTTTGATATCCGACTCCAAAGACAGGGCTTAGGGTTACTAAGAAATGAGAAGATGGATATGACAACCGCTGAAACTTCTGTTCGAAGATTCTGGGAAATAAGTCCAAGGTGGTTTTTTGCTACCGGTGTTAATGCCAAGGTATCTTTTGGTGATTTTCAGCCCTATTACCTGCAAAGAGGATTGGGATTTAAAGGGGACATTGTCAGAGGATACGAAAACTTTGTTATTGATGGTCAGCATTTTGCTGTGCTTAAGTCCAATTTTAAATATTCATTGATTCCCAATACAGTTACAAGAATAGGGTTCATTAATAATGAAAAATTTTCATTGATACATTACGCCTTGTACGTAAACTTCTTTGCTGATATTGGTTATGTACGTGATTCTTACTTTTTCCAGGGCAATCCATACTCTAATACACCTTTAGGTGGTGCCGGCATAGGCCTTGACCTTGTAACTTATTACGACAAAGTTTTCAGAACCGAGTTTTCTGTTACCCGTCATGGCGATGTAGGGGTGTACCTGCATTTGATTGCTCCTATTTGATTCGTAATCCCAAAAACACTATCATTTTTTTATTTACTGATCAGAATAGTCTGATATTCTTTTGAAAAAAATTCAAAAGAACTTACATATTTTTTCTATGGCTGAAAAAAACCATTAATTTTGAAGCTCTTAAAAAATCAAATGTTTTATTCTTTTCAGAAAAATATTTGATAAAATTGCCCTGAAGTTTCCTTTAAATGAATCAAAAATGCTTCAGGCTTTTTTGTTACCGCATCGGTATCACCCCGAAAAATACAGTTTGTCTGAATATTGGAGCTAAAAGGATTTTTAAATTTTAACCTAAAAGAATGAAAACCAGACCCCGCCTAAGCTTTTGGCAAATATGGAATATGAGTTTTGGATTCTTAGGGATTCAGTTCGGATTTGCCCTTCAGAATGCCAATGTCAGCAGAATTTTTGAAACCCTTGGAGCACAGGTGGAAGCCATTCCTATCCTTTGGATTGCTGCGCCTGTTACGGGGTTAATTGTCCAACCCATTGTAGGTTACATGAGTGATAATACCTGGACCCGGTTAGGACGACGAAGACCATTCTTTCTTTTTGGAGCCATAGGGGCTTCCATTGCCCTGATACTGTTGCCAAATGCTCCATTATTGTGGATTGCAGTGGGTATTTTCTGGATTCTGGGTGCCAGCATCGATATGTGTATGGAACCTTTCAGGGCCTTTGTTGGTGATATGCTCCCTCCCGAACAGCGAAACAGGGGTTTTGCCATGCAGAGTTTTTTTATTGGTACAGGCTCAATTGTTGCATCTATATTACCCTGGCTTCTTACCAATGTATTAAATGTAGCAAATATATCGCCTGAAGGAAAGGTTCCTCCATCAGTTACCATATCATTTCTCATTGGAGGTGCAGTACTTCTTGGGGCTATACTTGTAACGGTAACCCGTACAAAGGAATACACACCCGAGCAATTAAGAGAATTTGAAGAGCTTGAAAAAGGTGCCGACAGAGTAAAAGAAGATCACAAATCAAGTGAAATACTTCCTTATCATAAATTCAGTAATCCATCAGTTTACTGGATTATTCTTGGTGCAGTGCTTACATTTCTGGTGGCCAGGTACGATTTTATACGTGCTGATCTTTACATACTTGGCATAGGTTTTATGTTTTTCGGTGTTATTCAGTTTATTGCAGGGCAATTGATCCGCAGAAAAAAGACCAATAATGGCTTTGTGGTTGTTTTGAATGATTTGTTCCGCATGCCCAAAACAATGGGCCAGCTTGCTGTGGTGCAGTTTTTTTCATGGGTGGGTTTGTTTACACTCTGGACATTTGCAACCCCGGGCATTACCAGCCATCATTATGATATGAAACTATCGCCAAATGAAGTAATGTCACTTGTATCCTCTCTGGATCAGGTTGATGTAATTGGGGATGAGGATCTTAGTCAGCGTGCCCAAGCCATTCAGAATGATCTGGATTTTTACCTGGAACAGATTGAAGAGGGTAAACCGGAAATTGTTATTTCGATGCGTGTGGTAAGATTTTTTCAGCGCTTTAAAGACGACCTGTTTCTGCCTGCTACTATTCAGCAGGAACTTATGCGGCTCGATGAAGAATACAATCGTGGTGCCAATTGGGTGGGGTTCTCCTTTGCCATTTACAATGGTATTGCAGCGTTATTTGCGTTCCTGATTCCTTTCCTTGCCCGTTGGACAAACCGGAGATATACTCATGCCATGGCCCTTACAATGGGCTCTCTGGGTTATTTGTCAATCCTTATTGTTCCTAATCCAACATGGATTATTGCTTCAATGGTGGGTGTAGGTATAGCCTGGGCAAGTATCCTTGCCATGCCCTATGCAATTCTTACAGGTTCATTGCCATCTCATAAAATGGGAACCTACATGGGGCTATTCAATATCTTTATTGTGATGCCGCAAATTGTTGCTGCCAGTGTGCTGGGATCATTTATCAGTATTGTTGCCAAAGGGCAGCCCATTTACGGGTTGGTATTTGGCGGAGTTTCTCTTTTCATCGGTGCAATCATGATGATCTTTGTGGTGCACGATCCTGATGAAGAGCTGATTAAAAAACGTTATGAAGAATTGGATACAAACATCTGATGTGATTTTTAATATAATTACAGAGTTTAAAGAATGATCAGGTATTGATACATGCATTTGAATGATGATAGTTTAGAAATCAACCGAAGATCATTTAACTATAAATTGGATTAAAAAATTATGAAAAGAAGTAGTGGAATTTTATTGCATATCACTTCACTCCCCGGCAAATATGGCATTGGAACCATGGGTCGGGAAGCTTACAATTTTGTGGATTTTCTTGTAAAATCAGGTCAGAAGATCTGGCAGATACTGCCTTTGGGTCATACAGGCTATGGCGATTCGCCTTATCAATGCTACTCAGCTTTTGCCGGAAATCCACTTCTTGTCGATCTGGAAAAACTCACCAATGACGGATTACTTGAAAAAGATGATCTTCCCGAAAATCTTTATTTTGATGAAGAATATGTGGACTATGGGAAGGTACATGAAATTAAGTATCCTCTGTTGCAAAAAGCATATGAAAATTATAAAAAGCAGAATAACAAACTTAGAACCATCCGGTTTGAGAATTTTTGCAGGAAAAATATCAAGTGGCTTGATGATTATGCTTTCTTTATGGCTTTAAAAAGGCACTTTAAAGGCCTTGCCTGGACTGAATGGGAAGATGATATTAAAATGAAGCGCAATGATTCCATGAATTATTATCGCGAGCATCTGAAAGATGACATAAATTATTTCAGGTTTATTCAATACCTGTTTTATTCGCAGTGGCTTGAACTAAAAGCTTATGCCAATCTCAATGAAATAAGTATTATTGGCGATATCCCTTTATATGTGGCTTTCGACAGTTCCGATGCCTGGGCCAATCCTGAGATTTTTGATTTTGACGAGCACATGAACCCGGTTAACGTAGCCGGTGTGCCACCGGATTACTTCAGTGAAACCGGTCAGTTGTGGGGCAATCCGCTTTACAACTGGGACAAACTCAGGGAAGACCATTACCAATGGTGGATTGACCGGATTAAAGCCAACTTC
This sequence comes from Bacteroidales bacterium, assembly GCA_007132585.1. Classification (GTDB taxonomy): domain Bacteria; phylum Bacteroidota; class Bacteroidia; order Bacteroidales; family UBA7960; genus SKVR01. The sequence continues at coordinate 15,157 of SLOJ01000010.1, forward strand.
ACCCTTTACGATATGCTTCGCATTGATCATTTCAGGGGTCTTGCGGCATTCTGGGCTGTTCCCTACGGAGAAAAAACCGCAATTAATGGCCGTTGGGTAGAAGCACCTGGCGGCGAAATGCTTCAAAGAGTGTTTGATGCCCTCGGTCCATTGCCAATTATAGCAGAAGACCTGGGAGTGATTACCCCCGATGTGGTTGAGTTGCGTAATCGTTTTGGCCTGCCCGGAATGAAAATCCTGCAGTTTGCTTTTGATTCAGGTGAAGAAAATGACTTTATGCCACATACTTACGATAAAAACTACGTTGTATATACCGGTACGCATGATAATGACACCACACTTGGGCAATTTAAGCAGAGCAACAAATCTGATCTTGAACTTATGCATGACTATTTCGGTGTGGATAAAAAAGATCCTGCATGGTCATTTATTCGTTTGGCATGGTCAACCGTTGGTGATGTGGCAATTGCTCCCCTTCAGGATTTACTAAGGCTTGATACTGCTGCACGTATGAATTTCCCGGGCAAAGCATCGGGTTTCTGGAGATGGAGGTTTACAAAAAATATGCTCAATGAAAAACATGAAGATGAACTCATGAAAATTACAAAACTTTATGGCAGATAATATGTAAGCAGCCTATTACTACTTTTGTTTTTACGAAAGTATTTATATCTTTAATCCCTTTAGTATTATTTATTAGTCAGGTTTAATCAGGAAAAAACGGATAATATGGAACAAACAGAAATTATTAAGAGTGCAGTTGAAAAGCTTGGTAAGTTTGATGATAAGAAGCATCTTCTTGTGGGTTTTGACGGATTCGTTGATGAGATCATTCATGTAGTTGACCAACGAAAAAATGATAAGGAATACGATCGTATTCCCGATATTAAATCTTTTGCTGAACGCATTGCCCAGGTAGCGGGCTTAAGCGCAAACATTGAAAAAGTACCCATTCAAACCAAGCTTGGTGGAAACGGGCCCATTATGGGAAATGCTGTTATTGCCCAGGGGCATGAAGTTACATACATAGGTGCTTTGGGTAAGCACTTTATTCAACCCGTATTTCGTGAATTTGCTGATTCCTGTAAAAATGTTTACTCTCTTACAGAACCCGGTTATACTGATGCACTTGAGTTTTTCGACGGGAAAATTATGATGGGCAAAATGAATAACCTGGTTGAAGTAAATTTTGAGAATCTTCTTGAAAAACTGCCACTGCCTGAGCTTAAAAAACTTCTCTCGGAAATAGACATGCTTGCTTTTACCAACTGGACCATGTTATCGCGTCTTAACGGTATAATGACAGAATTCAACAAGATTATTTCAAAATTGAAAGACAAACCCCTCATATTTATTGATCTTGCTGATCCTAAGAAAAGAACCAAAGCAGATATAAAGGAGGTACTCTCCATCATTTCGGGGCTTAAATCCGAAACCATCCTGAGCATGAATCTGAGCGAATCAACAATTATTTCATTAACCCTTGGCATTAAGGAGGACGAGATTCTTACCCGTGCCATTTTAATCAGGGAAAAACTGGGTATAGCAGGTGTGGTAATACACCCTACCAACGGAGCTGCTATTGCCACTGAAACACAATGCAAGTGGGTTGATGGACCCTATACTGCCCGTCCTGCTCTAACTACCGGTGCCGGTGATAATTTCAACGCAGGTTTCTGTACAGGCTGGCTGGCAGGTATGGAGCCGGCTGAATGTCTTGCCATGGGTGTGTGCTCTTCAGGCTTTTATGTCCGAAACTCCCGATCTGCTTCCCGTGATGACCTGCATGACTTCATGAAGAAATGGGCTGATGTAAACTGTGGAACTATTTAATATTTTAATCAAAACAGAAAAAACCGGGAGTGTCTTATTCAATCCCGGTTTTTTTATTCACTTTTTCAAGGTATTGCTCCCATATCTTTATATCAGCTCCTGACCATTTAAATTCGGGAAATTCTTTTGGATCAACCCACAAAATTTTTTTATGCTCCTCAGGATTTACTTTTCCCCCTGAGTAATTGCAAATAAAAGGGATCAATGCAATGCTCTTATCAGGATAATGATGAATAACAGGCTCAAGCTTACCGTTGATAACTATAGTAATGGAGAGCTCTTCACGAATTTCTCTTATCAAACACTCCTCTGCTGTTTCTGATTTTTCCTGTTTACCCCCCGGAAACTCCCAGTGATTTGCATTGCTTACACGTGAATTTCTCTGAGCAATTAAAACTTTACCCTTGTGTTCAATAAGGGCACAACAGACGGGTATGATTTTGGGATCATGCATTTTCTGAAGGTTTGTCAGATATGTTATCCTCGCTTTGGTTTTTTTTATCTGCTTTGGGTTTGGTGTTAAAAAAATTCATTGTTCTTTCTATACCAATGGTTGCAAAACTTGTTATCAGATCTCCACATTTCTGAATCACCGGTTGTATGATCTCCAGTTCCCAGGGTTCCCATTTTCCGAGCACATAATGTACCTGGGCTCCTTTCGTAAAATCATCACCGATTCCGAAACGCAACCGCGGAAAAAGATTCGTACCCAAAATTGAAATGATGCTTGCCAATCCGTTGTGCCCACCGTCGCTGCCCTTTGCCTTTAATCGAATTGTTCCCAGTGGCAATGCAACATCATCAACGATAACCATCAGATTCTCAACGGGAATCTTTTCTTTGGCCAACCAGTAATGAATGGCTTTACCACTCAGGTTCATATACGTACTGGGTTTTATAAGAATAAAAGTACGCCCTTTAAACCTGAAGGTAGCTTTATCGCCATACCTGGCAGGCTCAAAACTTACATCTTTTTCACGGGCAATATGATCCAGTACCATGAAGCCAATATTGTGCCGTGTGTTTTGGTAATCGGGGCCAATGTTTCCAAGCCCCACTATAAGGTATTTCACGTCATCGGTTTGCTTTGGCTTTTGGGGCTTATTCTTTCCCAAAAGACGGTTAAGGACATTCAACATTTGAGCTTCGGTTAAAAAAGCAAGGCATAAAGATAAAACCTTTATGCCTTGTATTGCAAATGACCATAGGGTCAAAATAGTATCTATTCAGATTTTTCTTCCTTTGCTTCGCCAC
>SLOJ01000170.1 GCA_007132585.1 Bacteroidales bacterium
CGCGGCCGGGTTTGGCAAGTTCAGCCATGATATCTTTCAGTGTGGGTAGTCCTGCTGTTTCGGTTTTGTATTTTTCAAGCACGATCTGTTTGCGGAGTTCTTCTTTTTTCATCAGGTCCGATACTTCAACCCCCAGATCTTTGGCCATGGCATCAACGATATGATAACTCTCGGGGTGCACGGCGCTTTTGTCGAGGGGGTTTTTGCTTTGGCTCACCCGCAAAAAGCCGGCAGCCTGTTCAAAGGCTTTGGCGCCAAAGCGCGGCACTTTTTTCAGGGCATTTCGTGATGCAAAGGGCCCGTTTTCGTTTCGGAATTCCACAATGTTTTTAGCAAGAACAGGACCCAAACCTGAAACATAGGTAAGCAGTTCCTTGCTGGCGGTATTTAATTCCACCCCCACGGCGTTCACTGCACTCACCACCACATCATCCAGGCTGTTTTTCAGCAGTTTCTGATCCACATCGTGCTGGTATTGCCCCACCCCGATTGATTTGGGATCGATCTTAACCAGCTCAGCCAGCGGATCGGCCAGGCGGCGACCAATACTAACTGCACCCCGCACGGTAACATCATACTCCGGAAATTCTTCCCTGGCCACTGCAGATGCAGAATACACCGAAGCACCGCTTTCATTGACCATAACAGCCATGATATCTTTCGGGAAACGGATACTGCGCACCAGCGATTCTGTTTCGCGACCACCGGTACCATTACCTATGGCGATGGCTTCAATATCGTAGGCATTTACCAAGCTCTGGATCTTGGCAGCGGATTCTTTTCGTTTATTGTGCGGTGCATGTGGATAAATATTTTCATTGTGTAGTAGTTTCCCCTGCCTGTCGAGGCACACCACCTTGCACCCGGTGCGCAGGCCCGGATCGATCGCCAGAATATTTTTTTGCCCCAGCGGAGGTGCAAGCAGCAACTGACGCAGATTCTCAGCAAAAACCCTGATGGCTTCCTCATCGGCTTTCAGCTTAAACAGCTGCCGCATCTCTGTTTCCATGGAGGGCGCCATAAGACGTTTGTAGCTGTCTCCTGCAGCCATTTCTACCTGCTCCGATGCCTGGTTGTTTGCCTTTACAAACATATCTTCGAGTATTTCAAGGGCTTCCTCCTCGTCAGGTTGTATGGTTACCTTCAGAAATCCTTCATTTTCGCCACGGAACATGGCCAGTATACGGTGCGACGGCGCTTTGGGAGCCGGCTCAGTCCAGTCGAACCAACTTTCATATTTCTCACCTTCCTCCTCTTTTCCTTTGGCCACCTTGCAGGTTAAAATACTTTTCCGTTCATTGAGCCGGCGTATCTTCTGCCTGGCCCGGGCATCTTCGTTGATCCATTCGGCAATAATATCGCGGGCACCGGCCAGGGCAGCCTCTACATCCGGCACATCCTTTTCATCATCAACAAACTCCAGTGCTTTTTCTTCCACGTCTGTCGGATTCTGGGCTGAAAGGATCCTTGCCAGCGGCTCCAGTCCACGTGCAATGGCCATAGTGGCGCGGGTTTTTCTTTTAGGACGGTAAGGCAAATACAGATCCTCCAGCACAGCCATGGTGGAGGCCTCATTAATTTGTTTCTCCAGCTCAGGAGTAAGTTTATCCTGCTCGCGTATGCTGTTCAGAATAGCCTCGCGTCTTTTGTCGAGCTCTTCCAACTGCTGCAGGCGATCACGAATCACAGCAATTTGTGTTTCATCGAGCGAACCGGTCATTTCTTTACGGTAGCGCGAAATAAACGGGATGGTAGCTCCCTGTGCCAGCAACTCGGCTGTTTTGTTTACCTGCCAGGCCTGTAAACCTGTTTCGGAAATTAAAATATGTGTATACTTTTCCATATCCTTGTATTTGCAAAATGGGACGCAAACCTAAGTATTTTTTTGGTTCAGAAAAAATATATCTTCAACCATCACCTTCATTACAATCATATAAAAATTATTTTCCTATTTACATACAACTTTCTTATATTTGACTTGTTTACAATGCATAAAAAGCGCAATAAGTGACAAAAAAAGTATTAATAATCGGCAGCGGACTCGGCGGGTTAACCACGGCATTGCGTCTTGCACGCAGGGGTTATAAGGTAGAAATGGTTGAAAAGGCCCGTCAGCCCGGCGGCAGGCTCAATCAGATCAAAAAAGATGGGTTTACTTTTGATATGGGCCCTACTTTTTTCAGCATGACCTACGAGTTTGATGATTTTGTGAAGGATGCCGGCATCTCCATGCCATTTACCTTTAAGGAGCTTGATACGCTTTATGTTGTCAGTTTCAGGGGGTCAGATAAGAAGTATTTCATCTATAAAGATCTTGATCTTTTGGCCAAAGAGTTTGAAAAGATTGAACCCGATTTTAAACGAAAGATGGGAAATTTTCTGCGTTTGGGGGGCAAATTCTTTCATGATGTGGAATATAAGATATTGAAGCGGAATTATGATAATCTTTTCGATTATCTGCTTGCTATGGCTACCGTTCCGCCTAAGTACCTTCCCAAAATGTGGAGGTCGGTCTGGGATGAACTGGATCAGCATTTTGATTCGCGCGAAGTGAAAGAGATCTTCTCACTGGTGGCTTTTTTCCTGGGAGCGACACCGTATGATACGCCTGCCATTTATACACTCCTTTCTTACACTGAGCTGGTGCACGACGGATACCATAATGTGGAAGGGGGCATGTATAAAATTGTTGAAGGCCTTGTAAATGAAATGAAGAAAAAGGATATCAGCATACATCTCAATACAGAAATTGTTGGTTTTACCGAAGAAAAGGGCCGGCTCAAATCCTTTACTGATCAGAACGGCAAAGAATGGACAGCCGATGTGTATGTGGTAAACAGTGATGCTGCATTTTTCAGGGGCAAGGTTTTTAAACGACCTGCTTTTTCAGAAGAAAAACTGGACAACATGCGCTGGACACTGGCACCATTTACGCTTTACCTGGGCATTGACCGTAAAATTGATGAAGTACCGCTGCACAATTATTACCTGGGCGATAATTTTGAAGAGTATTCAAAAAAAGTTTTCAAGAATTCCATCACTTTTGAAAAGCCTTATTACTATGTAAATGTGGTTTCTCGCAGCAATCCGTCAAGTGCACCCGAAGGGATGGAAGCTTTATTTGTGCTTTGTCCTGTGCCCGATCTTCGATTTAAACCCGACTGGTCAGACAGAGATAAGATTGCTGACAGTATCATCACCGACCTTTCGCATCGTATGAAAATTGATCTGAAAAAACATATTGTTTCACAAACCATTATGACACCTGTTGAATGGGGTGAAGCATTTAACCTTTATAAAGGAAGCGGTCTGGGACTGGGGCACGACCTGAATCAGATCGGCAGTTTCAGACCCAAAAATTTTGATGAGAAATTCCCGAATGTGTTTTACGCAGGAGCAAGTACCCTGCCCGGTACAGGCCTGCCCATGGCGGTAATAAGCTCACAACTGGTTGTTGAACGAATCATGAAAAAATATGGACTTTTATACGCGTAATGCACTGGAATGCAGCAAACGCACCACATTAAACTATTCCACATCCTTTTCCATGGGGGTGTGGATGCTGAAAAAGAGATTCAGGCCTGCCATTTATGCCATTTATGGCTTTGTACGTTTTGCCGATGAAATTGTGGATACTTTCCACGATCAGGACAAAAAAAAGTTGCTGATCCGTTTTACGGAAGACACCTATGATGCCCTTAAAAGAGGTTTCAGCACCAACCCTATTCTGCACAGCTTTCAATGGGCTGTAAACGAGTATAAAATTGAACGTGAGCACATTGATGCATTTCTTTACAGCATGGAGCTTGACCTTTACAAGGATCGCTATAACCGTGAAGAATACCACCGCTACATTTACGGTTCGGCCGAAGTGATCGGTCTTATGTGTCTTCGGGTTTTTTATCATGGTGATGATGAGGGTTATAAAAGCCTGATCCATCCCGCACGCAAACTGGGTGAAGCTTTTCAGAAGGTAAACTTTTTACGTGATATGCTTTCTGATTATCATGACAGAGGAAGGGTGTATTTTCCGGAAGTGGATTTTGAAAACTTTGATGTAAGCATGAAAAAGGATATTGAGGAAGAGATCGATCAGGATTTCAGGGAAGCCTATTTGGGAATAAAACTTTTGAGAAAAGATGTTCGCCTGGGTGTTTTTCTTGCCTACAGCTACTACCTGAAACTGCTGAAGAAAATTCGTGGAGCAGAACCCGATGCCCTGATGGAAAAGCGTTTCCGTATTCCTAACTCACGAAAATTTACACTCCTGGTAAGATGCTACCTGCAAAATGCATTTAATTTGGTATAACCGGAAAAAAACTGAAATTTGAAAAAGTCGGCAGTTATAGGTTCAGGTATCGGTGGTTTGGGCAGCGCTTTGCGTTTGGCAGCAAAAGGCTACGATGTAACGGTATATGAGCAGGCAGCTATACCCGGTGGTAAAATTTCGCAGATCAGGGATAAAGGCTTTCGTTTTGATACAGGCCCTTCCCTTTTTACCCTTCCCAACCAGGTTGATGAACTTTTTGAGCTTTTCGGCGAAAAACCTGAAGATCATTTCAGATATAATAAGCTGGATACTTCCTGTAAATACTTCTGGGATGATGGCACTGTTTTAAATGCCTGGCAGGAAACAGAAAGCTTCGCCAGAGAGATTGAAGAAGTTACCGGAGTACCCCAAAAGAGCATTGATGGTTTTTTAAAAAAAAGCCGCAAACTTTATGATGTAACCGCCGATATTTTTATGTTCAACTCCTTGCACAAGTTAAAAAACTTCACCACACCGAATTTCAGAAAATCGCTTTTACAAATACATGAACTGGATGCTTTTACCAGCATGCACAATAAAAACGCCCAATGGTTTTCGCATCCACGTATCGTTCAGCTTTTTGACCGATATGCTACCTACAATGGCTCTGACCCCTATCAAACCCCTGCTACACTAAATATTATTGCACACCTTGAGCATAACATCGGAGCCTTTTTCCCCGAAAGGGGTATGTACAGCATAATAGAGTCGCTGGTGAACCTGGCAGAACGGAAAGGAATAAAATTTCTGTACAATACGCCTGTTCAGGAAATCATTATTGAAGGCAAAAAGATTTCGGCCATAAGAGCAAATGATAAAATTGAGAAATATGACCTTGTGGTGAGCGATGTGGATGTGGATACCTTTTATCGCAAGCTAATGCCTGCTGATCATAAGCCGCCCCGTTCGCCGCTGAAAACCCAGCGTTCCACATCTGCGCTCATTTTCTACTGGGGTGTTGATAAAACTTTTCCTGAATTGGATGTACATAATATTCTGTTTTCCGATGACTACCGTAAGGAGTTCAGTCATTTGTTTGAAAGCCGAACCATCAGTCCCGATCCTACTGTTTATCTTTTTATCAGTTCAAAGGTGGTTGAAAGAGATGCCCCTGAAGGAAGCGAAAACTGGTATGTGATGATCAATGTACCCGAAAATGTGGGGCAGGACTGGGACAGCATGATTGCTGAAGCCCGACGCAACATCATTAACCGCATCAATCATGTGCTTAATATGGATATTGAAAAGCATATACAATTTGAACACATGACAGACCCCAGAACGATTGAAGAAAAAACGGGATCTTTCAGAGGCTCACTTTACGGACCAAGTTCCAACAGCCGGTTTGCTGCTTTTTTACGGCATCCGAATTTCAGGAGGAAATACAAAAACCTGTTTTTTACGGGTGGTAGTGTGCACCCCGGTGGTGGCATTCCTTTATGCCTGGCTTCAGCAAAAATTGTAGGGCAGGAAATACCCGAAGCATAATTATTCCTTTACCGTTTTCTTTTCCCTGACCATGGGGCTCCATTTCTTCAGGCAATTTTGCAGGATCTCGGTAGTAACAGGTTTGGTAAGATAATCATCCATCCCTCTTGAAATGTAATATTCAGCATCACCTTCCATCGCTTTGGCACTGAGGCCAATGATCAGGGGCAGTTCTTCGTTGTCGTGCATTTTCCTTATCTCTTCAGATGCTTTCAGGCCATCCATGACCGGCATTTGAATATCCATAAAAACGAAGTCATGCTTACCGGGATTTACTTTTTCCAGTGCATCTTTTCCGTTGACTGCCAGGTCAACATTACAACCAATCTCAGAGAACATCAGAGAAATAACCATTTGGTTGGTTACTTTATCCTCCACAAGCAACACGTTAAAATTGAATTCTTCAACATTGGTTAAATTCAGTTTTTCTTTCACAGAAACGGGCTTTCCTTTGGTTGATTTTTTGGGGCATTTTACAATAAGACTAAACACACTTCCCTTGTCCGGCTCACTTTCTACCTCAATAGTTGCATTCATCAGTTGCGCCAGCCTGTCGGAAATCGAAAGGCCGAGTCCTGTACCTTCATAATTTCGGGTATCGGAATTATCCAGTTGAGAGAACATGCTGAAAAGATTTTTCCTGTCGCTGTTACGGATACCTATGCCGGTATCAGAAACACTGATTTTAAGAGTGATTGAATTCTTATTCTCGTCCAGCTTATCGTAAGAAAGCTTCACATAACCCGAGGATGTGAATTTAATGGCATTGGAAAGCAGGTTGGATATAATCTGGCCGATCCGGTTCTCATCGGCAAACACTTTTTCGGGCAAGTCATCGTCAAAATAAAAAACAAAGTCCAGGCCTTTCTGCTCAGCAATAGCATGATATAAACTGTATAATGTATTTCCGGAATCCCGTAAATTAAAATGAGCAGGTTTAATCATCATTTTGCCTGCTTCAATTTTTGACAGATCGAGAATATCATTCACGATTTGATGGAGCCCATCGGATGATTTTCTTATGGTTTCAACATAAAACTTTTGCTGATCATTAAGATGGGTGCGCATCAACAAATCTATCATGCCCAGGATTCCTGTCATGGGAGAGCGGATTTCATGGCTCATATTAGCCAGAAACTGTTGTTTGATATCAGCTACCCTGGCAGATATTTCGATCTTTTTATTGAGTTCTGCGTTTTCCACTTCATTGGTAATATCCCAGCAACAACCTACCAGTCGGGAGGGTTTATCATGCTCATCAAAATACATACTTGCAAACAAGCGTATATGCCGTATCTTTTCATCAGGATGTATTATGCGGTAGACTGTCTGAAAGTTTTCATTGTCTGGTAGCTCCTGGTTAAAAATAAAGCTCAGCTTTTCTTTATCTTCTTCAAGTACAACTGCTTCCCACTCCTGCATAGGATTTATTATGGCCTGCTTACCTATGTTATGCAGCGTAAACATTTCCGATTCCCATACCAGTTTTCGGGTCATCAGGTCATAATCCCATATGCCTATAGATGCAGAACTTGTTGCCAGCAACAGTCGCTCAGAGAGTTGCTGAAGACGTTTCTCATAGTGCTTTCTTTTGGATATGTCCTGATAAATACCGAAAACGCCCAGCTGCGATTGGTTCAATGTAACCATTTTGCCTTGTATCTGAACATCAATCAGGTTTCCTGATTTATCCTTACGCATTGTTTCAGTGCTCACGTATTCGCCCTCTGCCACTACCCGTGAAAGATATTCACCTTCTTCATGCATATCATCAGGCACTATAAGGTCATTTAACCTGGCATTCAGGCACTCGCGCTTTGTATATCCGAACATTTTTAAGAACTGATCATTCACCTGCTGTATCCGGTCGTCGGTATCTAATATGGCAATCGCAAGGGGGGCCTGTTCAATCAGACTCTGAAAAAAGGTTTCCTGAATTTTCAATTGCTTTTCTGCAATTTTTTGCCGGGTAATATTCTGGGTGATGCCACATATTGCCAGCACTTCATTTTTTTCATTTGAAACAAGAAATCCCCTCACTTTACCCCAGCGTAAACTACCATCCTTATGGATAAATTTTACATCAAGATCAATGAGTATTGAGCGCGGATCTTTTCCCTGCTTCAATTGTCGGGCAACAGACCTTTTCAGGATATTGATCTCCTGTAAACTTTCTTTATGAATGATATCGCTGAAGTTTTGCCTGAGGAACTCCCCCGGTTCATAGCCCAGAAACCAATTGATAGAATCACTGACAAAAAGATAATTTTTCAGATCAAGACTAAGTTCCCAGATCACATCATTGATGTTCTCTGTTACCATTTGATATTTATTCTGTATTTTAAGGAGTTCAAACTCGGCAGCTTTGCGGGCAGACTTGCTTTCATGTTCACGTAATGCACTTAGCGCGAATTCAGGTAAAAATGCAAACAGTTCCGGGCTTTTTTCGAAAAAATTATACGCCCCATTTTTCAACAATCTGTTTTTTAGTCTGGTGTTTCTTTTGCCGGAAAGAAAGATTACCGGAATTCTGTTTTGAAAACTATTATTCAATAAAATATCATTACTTATTTCCTCAGAAAAATGTGTGTTGCAAATTATTACATCACTGTTTTCCTTTTTTAACTTATTGAGGATGCCTTTGGCTGAATAAAATACTTTTACATCAAATGATTCTTTAGAACCTTTAAAGGCAGAAACAATAAGGCCTGCATGTTCCTTATTGTTTTCAATGATGATAATACTCTTGGTCAACATAGCCCTGATCTCATAATCCCCTGTTTATTTGACATGCGATGTGTCCGGAGTTTGGGGTTAATATTCTGAAATACGTATTCAGTTGTTTTGAAGAAAGCAACAGATAAAACTATGCAATTTACATGAATTAATTTTCAGTGTTTAACGTAAAACAGAATAAAGTACCCGAATTATTACCATCTGATTCAACCCATATTTTTCCTTTGTGGTTTTCTATGATATGCTTAACAAGTGACAATCCCACTCCGGTACCCGAACTACTGCTATCAAGCTTGTTAAAAAGCCCAAAAACCTTTTCATGATAGGCCCTGGGAATACCGATTCCATTATCTCTGACACAAAAAATATCCACGCCATTTCGGTTTACAGAAAATACTTCAACCAAAGGAGGTTCATCTGTGTTAGAAAATTTAACCGCATTTTCAATCAGATTTTGATAAACTTCGCGTGTTCTGGATTTGTCGGCAAATACTTCAGGCATGTTTTCATGGATAACAACTTTACATTTTCTTTCATTGATAAGTGCAAATAAAAGCTCTTTTGCTTCTCCGGCAACAGTAGTCATTGAAAACTTTTCGTAGGGATTTACTGTTCGTCCTATGCGTGATAATTGGAGAAGATCTTCCAGCAATTGATGCATTTTATCGGTGGCACTTTCAATACGCATGATGCTTTCATCAACCTCATCTTTATTTCCATCAGCAATATCTTCCCTGAGCAAACCAAGAAATCCTTTTATAGTAACCAGTGGGCTGCGCAGGTCATGGGAAACGGTATACGAAAACCTTTCCAGCTCGGCATTCACCCTTTTTAATTCATTAACCTGTTCTTTGATTAACTCTTCTGCTTTCACCCTTTGTGTTATATCAATAACAAACCCTTCGATATACTTCAATTCATTATTATTGCCATAAACTCCATGTGCCTGTTCCCACACCCATTTTACTTCACCTGTGCGGGCAATAATACGATATTGGATTTCATATTTATTCATCCGGCCAATGGCTTGAAGTACTGTCTGCCTTACATAATCCTTATCATCAGGATAAATAATATTTTCATAGGAGATAAAATTATTGTGCATCAGTTCAGATGGCTTATAACCTGTAAATTTTTCAACACCCATGCTTACAAACAGCATGGTCCAGTTTTCATCATTACGGCAGCGGTAAGCCATTCCGGGGAGGTTACTCACCAGCGTAGCGTTAATACGTTCCGATTCCTGCAGGATAACCTGCATACGGTGTTTATAATCAATATCAAGAAAAGAAAAAAAGAATTTTTGTTTACCGGCTTCCAGAAAACTAAGCGCATGGTATTGTGCCCTGAAAACATCTCCTTTGATCCGGATAAAATCTGCTTCCCCTAAAATAGGTTTATATTGAGTAAGTGTTTCAATCTCCGATATAATCTGCTCAAGCGAGTTTTGTGCAATAATATCAAGCAACTGAAATATTCCGGGGCTTTTATAGTCAACACCCAGTATTTTACAGGCAGACTTGTTTACCTGGATAACCCTTAAATGCTCATCAAGAATTACAGCAGCGTAAGGAGAGTAGTTGAAAATGCTGTGGAATCTTTGCTCGCCCTCTTTGGCAGTTTTAAATGCCATCACCTGTTCGGTAATGTCATTAATAATAACGAGTCTGCTTTTCCTGTTTCTCATAACAGGCAAACTATGGCCGATAATTTCAGCATTGAAGGTACTTCCATCCTTTCTTCTGTGGAGCCAGCCGCTACTTCTCTGGTATTCGGGCAGCGGACCAGACAAATGTTCCATAAATGCAGGGATCTCTGAAGAAGGCCGTAAATCGGTAATACTCATGTTAAGCATTTCTTCTTCTGAATAACCGTATTGCAAACAAACTGCCTTATTTACTTCCATAATTTGCAGATCCTGCAAATTGTAAACCAGCATTGCATTCGGGTTATTGTCGAAAAGATAACCGTACCTGCGCGAGCTGTATTTGTATTTTTCTTCCAGTTGTTTCTTCTCGCTAATGTCATGTAAAAAACCAATAAACCCTTTAAATTCACCCGATTTATCAAACTGAGGGATACACGAATTGAACATCCAGCGATACTCTTTATTTTTATCAGTTATCCTGTATTCCAATGTAAAAGCCTTCTGCTCAATTAAACCTTTGGAAAATTTATCTATACAAAAAGGTTTATCATCACGATGTATAACTTCAACCCATTCAAGCGACGTTTTACCGGTGGGTGAAAACCCGGTAAGCTTTTTCCACTGATTGTTGCCATAAATAAAATGGCCTTGTCTGTCGCATTGCCACATAGGTTGATGAAGCCTTTGGAAAAGATCCTGCTGAAGTTCTTCATTTTCCAGAATACTGATTTTCGCTTTACGCAAATCAGCAACTATTATTGAAACAACAAAATAGATCAGGGCACCGCTACCAATCACATAGCCCCATCCCTTGTAGGTTTGAACCCTTGTAATAGTTTCCGGATCACTGAAAAGATTGGCTACCAGCGTATCAGAAAATAAGATCCAAAGGCTTCCCAAAATAATATACAGAGTGGTAAGCCAGCGGGCAGGGTTCTTTTTTTGCAAAAAAATGTTTTTCCACATATACTGTCTTTTAGGTAAGCCTGTTGAATCAATCGATATCAGAAAATAAAACAACCTTATTTAAAGTTTGTATTTTTACTTCTCTGAAATTATAATGAAAGATACTTTCAGAATAAGTTTGTTATTAACAGGCTTATATTTTTTCCGGGTGTTATGCTTTTTTCTAAAAATTTATGTAGGTTTGCTTACAATCATTGTAAACATAGTAATTTTTTTGAGGCTAATTTAAGAATTATCGAAATTATTCAATGATATTTACATTAAAATAAATTAATTATAAACCCTGACATTCAATTTAAATACAAAATTATGAACGATGTAAAAAGGTACATAGAAGAGAACAAAGACCGTTTCCTTGATGAGCTTTTTGAACTGATAAGAATACCCTCGGTAAGTTCAAAGGAGTCACACAAGGAAGATATGTACAAAGCAGCTGAGTGGGTAAAAGAAAAGCTTGTAAAAGATGGTGCCGATCACGCTGAAGTTATGAAAACCGAAGGACATCCTGTTATTTACGGAGAAAAAATAATTGATCCTTCTCTTCCTACAGTATTGGTTTACGGACACTACGACGTACAACCTGCCGAACCGTTTGATTTGTGGGACAGCCCTCCCTTCGAACCCGAAATACGAAACGGAAAGATTTATGCCCGTGGAGCCAATGATGATAAAGGTCAGATGTTTATGCATTTCAAGGCTTTTGAATACATGCTGAAAACAAATCAGCTTAACTGTAATGTGAAATTTATGATTGAGGGCGAGGAAGAAATTGGTTCGCCCAGCTTAGGTAAGTTTTGTGAAGAAAACAAGGAAAAGCTGCAATCTGATGTAATTCTTGTGTCAGATACTTCTATGCTGGGACCCCAAACTCCGTCTATTACCACGGGATTACGCGGACTGGCATACATGGAAGTTGAAGTTACCGGACCCAGCCACGACCTGCATTCAGGGCTTTATGGCGGTGCTGTTGACAATCCGGTTAATGTGCTTTGCGATATGATCTCTTCACTTCGCGATGAGAAAAACAAAATCAATATCCCCGGTTTTTACGATGATGTTGAAGAACTGAGCAAAGAAGAACGCGAAGAAATGGCCCGTGCACCTTTTGATATGAACGAGTTTAAAAAGCATATTGATATTGCTGCAGAAAATGGTGAAGAGGGCTATTCAACAATGGAAAGAACAGGAATCAGACCCAGTCTTGACGTGAACGGAATCTGGGGCGGGTACACCGAAAAGGGTGCCAAAACCATTCTCCCATCAAAAGCATATGCAAAAATCAGTATGAGGCTTGTTCCGCATCAGGAATCAAAGAAGATTGAACAGCTTTTCAAAAAACATTTTGAAGCCATTGCACCCAAAAGTGTAAAAGTAAAAGTTGAATTCCTGCACGGTGGAGAAGGATATGTGTCGCCCACCAATACTGTTGCCTATCAGGCAGCAAGTAAAGCTTATGAAACTACTTATGGAATAAAACCCATTCCGGTAAGAAGTGGAGGCAGTATTCCGATTATTTCGTTATTTGAGAAAGTTTTAGGTACAAAATCTATTCTGATGGGTTTCGGACTTGATTCCGACGCTATTCACTCGCCTAATGAAAATTATGTTCTTGAGCAGTTTTATAAAGGCATTGAAACCATTCCATGGTTCTATAAGTATTTTACAGAAATGAACCGGAAATAATTCTTGAAAAGTAACCCTATAAAAGCCTCTGATTATGATCAGGGGCTTTTTCAATTATTAGCTGTCAATATTCTGATTAATCTATAAAGGTTAAATGTTTGTGGTTTTTTCAGATGGTATGGTGTTTTTTCATACATTAGCAACCAGACTTATAATACACGCGTTTACGGATACTAACCCAGGGAAATATCACCCTTTTCTTGAAATTATACTGTAAATCAAAAATAATTATGAGGGAAATTACCAGAATTTTTGACCTGCTGGAAAGATATGAGCATTTATGCCCGGATAAAACCGACGCCCTGGCAGGAAAAGACGAAGGAGTATGGAAAACTTATTCAACAAAGGAATTCAGGGAAATAAGTGACAATATAAGCTACGGACTGTTAAAGCTCGGGGTGGGCAAAGGCGATAAAATTGCATCCATTACTTTCAACCGCCCTGAGTGGACTATGCTTGATATGGGCATTCAGCAAACCGGTGCAATTCATATTCCCATATATCCTACCATCAGCGATCAGGATTATGAGTACATATTGCAACATGCCGAAGTAACCTATATTTTTGTTGCAGGGGAAGAAATGTACAGAAGAATAAAAGATATTGTAGCCAAAATACCCGGACTTAAAGCTGTGTATACCTTTAAAAATCTTTTCGGGGTTCAGCATTTGAATGAGATCATTCAACTGGGTATTGAAAATCCGCAGCCCGAAAAATTACAACAGATCAAAAATTCAATTGAGCCGGATGACCTTGTAACCATTATTTATACCAGCGGAACTACCGGGGTACCCAAAGGAGTGATGCTATCGCATAACAATATCATTAGTAATATACATGCTACATCTCACATCCCGCCATTCGGTCCTGAACATCGCGCCATAAGTTTTCTTCCGTTATGTCACATATACGAAAGGATGATGAATTATATGCTTCTTTACAAGGGGCTTTCCATGTATTATGTAACCAATATGGGCCTTATTGCAGAGTCGCTAAAGGAAGTAAATCCGCATGTTTTTACAACCGTTCCCAGGTTGCTTGAAAAAGTATATGATAAGATCATTGCCAAAGGCAGAAGCCTGAAAGGAGTAAAAAAAGCAATCTTTTTCTGGGCCAACAATGTGGGTCTGGATTACGAATACCAGAAAGAGAAAAGGAATCCTGTGTATGCACTGGAATTAAAAATTGCCCGGAAACTGGTTTTTAGCAAATGGAAAGAAGCACTGGGAAAAAATCTCGATATTGTTGTTTCGGGTGGTGCAGCATTACAGCCCCGTTTGAACAGAATCTTCTGGGCTGTGGGAATAAGAGTACTTGAAGGATATGGACTTACCGAAACATCGCCTGTTATTGCTGTAAACGATTTCAGTCCTAATGGTATCAAGTATGGAACTGTAGGCCCTGTATTGAAAAATACTCAGGTAAAAATTGCAGAAGATGGGGAGATACTGGTAAAAGGTCCGGGGGTTATGAAAGGTTATTTTAAAGATGAAGAACTTACACGTGAGGTGATAGATGAAGACGGTTGGTTACATACCGGCGATATAGGGCGTATTGAGCCTGAAGGACAATTGCGCATTACCGACCGTAAAAAACTCATATTCAAAACTTCTTTCGGAAAATACATTGCACCCCAGGTACTGGAAAATAAATTCAAGGAATCCCCTTTCATTGACCAGATACTCATCCTGGGGGAAAACCAGAAATTTGCTGCTGCACTTATCGTTCCCGACTTCAACCACCTGAAAAACTGGTGTGCCGCAAAAGAAATACCTTATATCACGAATAGCGAAATGATTGCTTTACCAAGGATCAGGAAACGTTACCAGAAAGAGGTGAATCACTACAACAAATTCTTCGGCGAATATGAACGAATCATGAAATTTGAACTCATGGATCATGAGTGGGGTGTAGAAACCGGTGAGCTTAGTGCTACCCTGAAACTCCGCCGCTCGCATTTACTAAAAGTGTACGAACCGGTGATTAAAAAAATCTATAATCAGAAAGCAAAAGAACACGCCTGATCAGGTTTATCAATATTTAAATTAGTAGTAATTGTACCATTGACTGCCCTGTTTTATTTTCGTAGTTTCACAGAAAAATAATTAACCATGGCAGGCAATTCCATTTATGTTTTGTCGATATTTTTGATATCTTTGCGGAGTTTTTTTAAAATATACAACATCAGCTATTCAATTAAAAAAATCTTATTATGACCAAAATAAAAACCATTTGCTGCATTGGAGCCGGTTATGTTGGCGGCCCTACAATGGCGGTAATAGCTCAGAAATGTCCTGAAATAAAAGTTATTGTTGTTGATATTAATGCGGATAGAATTGCTGCATGGAAAACTGATGACCTGCCGATATATGAACCCGGTTTGCTTGAAGTGGTTAAAGAAGCAAGAGATCGTAATCTTTTTTTTAGTACAGATATCGAAGGCGCCATTCGCGAATCGGAAATGATCTTTATGAGTGTTAATACTCCCACAAAAACTTATGGCGTTGGCAAAGGGCGTGCTGCTGACCTTAAATTTGTTGAGCTCAGTGCCCGGAAGATTGCCGAGGTAAGCACAACCGACAAGATTGTTGTGGAAAAATCAACCTTACCGGTACGAACTGCTGAATCAATAAAAACCATTTTAAAAGAACACACAAACGGAATAAAATTCCAGGTTTTATCAAACCCTGAGTTTCTTGCTGAGGGTACTGCAGTGAAAGATCTGCAGGAGCCCGACAGGGTGCTGATCGGCGGAGACCAAACCCCTGATGGCCTGGAAGCTATTAAGGCGCTTACCGATATCTATGCACATTGGGTACCCCGCGAAAATATTATTCAAACCAATTTATGGTCATCAGAACTTAGCAAACTCACTGCCAATGCATTTCTGGCGCAACGTATTTCATCTATCAACAGCATTTCTGCTCTTTGCGAAGCAACCGGTGCCGATGTTGACGAAGTGGCTTATGCAATAGGTACCGATTCGCGGATTGGTTCGAAGTTTTTGAAATCATCTGTAGGTTTCGGGGGCTCATGCTTCCAAAAAGATATTCTTAACCTTGTTTATTTGTGTGAGTATTTTGGTTTACCTGAAGTGGCCGCCTATTGGGAGCAGGTTATTATTATGAATGATTATCAGAAAAGGCGGTTTGCACAAAACATTATCCATACCCTTTTTAATACTGTATCAGGCAAAAAAATTGCTTTACTGGGATGGGCTTTTAAAAAGGACACCAACGATACACGCGAATCTGCTGCCATTTATATTGCTGATGACCTGTTGAGCGATCTCGCCGAGGTAAGTGTATATGATCCTCAGGTACCGGCATCGAGCATGTACTCCGATCTGAACTTCCTTCAAACACGACCGGCACAAGAGAATAAAGAAATGCTTACAGTTCATACCGACCCATATGAAGCCTGTAAAGATGCGCATGCCATTGCAGTAATTACCGAATGGGATGAGTTTAAAACCTACGACTGGCAAAGGATTTTTGATCAGATGAAAAAACCGGCATTTTTATTCGACGGAAGAAATATTCTCAACCACAGTCACTTGCGTGATATTGGTTTTATTGTAAAAGCCATTGGTAAAGGGGGGCAGTAATTACTCGTCCCAGCCGAACCATTCATCCATATCGCGGCGCTCTTTTTTTGTGGGGCGCCCTTTTCTTTTTACAAATGGGCTTTGTTTTATCATCTCAAGCTTTTGGTATTCTTCTTCAGGAGTAAGATCCTGCATATATTCAGGAACAAGTTTTGCTCCAACCCTTTTTTGTAAAACTTCAATCACCTTTATGGTTTTTGTGATGGCCCCCATGTGTATATTGATTTCCTGTCCGGCTTTAATTTCCCGGGAAGCTTTTACCGCATCGCCATCAATTTTAACCCTGCCGGCACGGCATGCATCAGTAGCCTGACTTCTGGTTTTAAAAAGCCTGACCGACCACAAATATTTATCTATTCTTACTGCCTCCAAATTTTACTCCTTATAAATTCTAAACTTATTTTTTTCTGAAAAATATTCTGATTGGCACTCCGGTAAAATCCCAGTTATTACGAATCTGGTTTTCAAGATAACGTTCATAAGAATCTCTTACATACTGTGGCAAATTACAGAAAAATGCGAAGGTCGGATAATGTGTGGGCAATTGCGTTACATATTTTATCCTGATATACTTATCCTTAACAGCAGGGGGTGGATTTTTTTCAATGATCGGGAGCAGCACGTCGTTGAGTTTACTGGTGGGTATTTTTTGCGTGCGGTTCTTGTAAACCCTCACAGCAGCTTCAAGCGCTTTTATTACCCTTTGTTTCTTGGTAACCGATGTAAAAATTATGGGTACATCTGTAAAAGGTGCTATCTTTCTTTTGATGCGCTCTTCAAATTCCAGAATGGTTTTGTGATCTTTCTCAATAAGATCCCATTTGTTTACAAGAATAACAACTCCTTTGTTATTTCGCGTGGCAAGACTGAAAATGTTCACATCCTGACTTTCAAGTCCTTCATGGGCATCAATGAGCACCAGGCATACGTCAGAGTTTTCAATGGCCCTTATTGAGCGCATTACCGAATAAAACTCTATATTCTCATGCACCCTTCCTTTTTTTCTTAACCCGGCTGTGTCAACCAGAAAGAAATCAAACCCAAAGCTGTTATAGTGTGTATAAATACTGTCGCGTGTTGTACCTGCAATAGTTGTTACAATATTCCTTTCCTGTCCGGTAAGGGCGTTAATAAGAGATGATTTCCCCACATTAGGCCTGCCAATTACAGCAAATTTGGGGATATCATCCACATCTTCCAAAGGAATCTTCTCAAGAGCAGCAACAAGATCATCGAGCAATTCACCGGTACCGCTTCCATTGATAGATGATACTCCGTACACATTATCCAAACCGAGGCTGTAAAATTCACCAATTGATTCCAGGCGTTTGTTGTTATCTGCTTTATTGGCAACCACCATTACATTCTTTCCTGAACGGCGCAGCATATCTGCCACATCTTCATCCATTGGGGTTACCCCTTCCACAACATCAACAAGAAATAAAATAACAGAAGCTTCTTCAATTGCGATTTGTACTTGTTTACGTATTTCTTCTTCAAAAGAATCTTCACTACCCAGCACATATCCGCCGGTATCAATAACAGAAAACTCCAGTCCGTTCCAGTCCGATTTACCATAATGCCTGTCGCGTGTTACGCCGGCTGTTGAATCAACAATAGCCATACGGGTTTGCGTGAGGCGGTTAAAAAGAGTGGATTTGCCCACATTGGGCCGGCCCACCAGTGCAACAATATTTGCCATAATACTTCTGTTATTCAGTTTAAAAGGGGTGCAAAGTTACGTATTTTCGGGTATTATTTATGCTAAAA
>SLOJ01000146.1 GCA_007132585.1 Bacteroidales bacterium
CGGATTTTGCTAAAGCTCAGTTATTGCTTCGGGAGAGAATTTTAAGAATATGCAGAGCTTATAATACCAATCATTATGAAACCATACCAAAATATAAAAACAGGTATTAAAGACAAGGTTTTTTCTATTACCTTATACAGAGAAAAGAAAAGAAATGCCATTAATGAGCATACAATGGATGAGGTGCTCGATGCTTTGCGTGCTTTTCACAATGAAAAGAATGCACTCGTAGCAGTTTTACAAGCCAAAGGAACTGATTTTTCTGCAGGTGCCGATCTTGACTGGATGCGCACTACCCAGCAAATGACTGTTGATCAACTTCAGGAGCAAAACAAGAAACTTCAGCAAATATTTGAACTTTGGCACGATATGCCGGTATTTACTATTGCTTTGGTTCATGGTAATGTGGTAGGAGGTGCCATCGGTCTGGTTGCTGCATCTGATCTGGTTATTGCCCGTCCTGATACAATGTTCAGATTTTCAGAAGTTAGTCTGGGACTCATACCCGCTACAATAGCTCCTTATGTTTTACAAAGAAGCAGCAGAAGATTCATACGAAATGCTATGCTCACTACCATGCCGTTTAATGCCGATGAAGCAAAGGAAAATCAGCTGGTTGATATTATTGCAGATAAAGGATTAATGAAGGACGTTACCAAAGAATATATCTCCTATCTCAAAAAAAATGAACCCAATGCTGTAGCCCGATGTAAACAATTGCTTAACGATCTTGTTTTAAACCGGGTACAGGAGTCTGTTGATCAGCATACAACACGATTGCTGGCTGAGGTGCGAAAATCGGAGGCAGCATCGCAGCGTATCGAAAAGTTTTTTAAAAAAAGCAAGTAAGAGGAATGAAAATAAAAAAAGTACTGATTGCCAACAGAGGTGAAATTGCATTACGAATCATGCGAAGCTTGAAAAAGTTGCAGATTCAAAGTATTGCCATTTACACCGATGCTGAAAAAGGTGATTTGCATGTAAGAGAAGCCGATGAAGCTTATCCGCTGGGTGAAGGAAGCCTGGAACAAACCTGGCTCAATACCCCGCTGATCATAGAAATAGCAAAAGCTTCCGGTGCCGATGCCATCCATCCGGGTTATGGCTTTTTATCCGAAAATGCAACTTTTGCAAATGCCTGTGAAGTTGAAGGAATTATTTTCATCGGGCCCCAAAGTCATGTGATTGAAAAGATGGGAAGCAAAACGGTTGCTGCACAATATGCAAGAGAGGCCAATATCCCCTTGTTGCCCCGTATTGAAGGTTCTGCTGAGTATCTGATTGAGAATGCCCCTTCTTTGGGATTTCCTTTGCTGGTGAAAGCAGCAGCCGGTGGTGGCGGAAAAGGTATGATACGGATTGATGCGCCGGAAATGCTCAAAGATGCTGTAATAACCGCATCGGAACAGGCGAAGCGATATTTTGCCGATGCCACTGTGTATGTTGAAAGATATGTACAAAACCCCAGGCATATTGAAGTTCAGGTAATGGCCGATCATCATGGTAATGTGATCCATCTTCTGGAAAGAGAATGTACACTGCAAAGAAACCATCAAAAGGTGGTTGAAGAAGCTCCTTCAATAACTTTGAATAACAAGGTACGCGATGACTTGCACCGGAGCGCTGTAAGCCTAGCCCGCACGGTAGGGTACCGTAGTGCCGGGACAGTGGAATTTATAATGGATGAAAATCTCCGGTTTTACTTCCTGGAAATGAATACCCGTATACAGGTTGAGCATCCGGTTACAGAAATGATAACCGGAGTGGATATTGTTGATGAGCAAATCAGGATCTCAGAAGGTAAGGAGTTATCTGTAAAGCAGAAGGAAATTAAAGCCAATGGTCATGCTATAGAAATGCGCCTTTATGCCGAAGATCCGGCCATGGGATTCAGACCATCAGCCGGTTTTATAAAAAAGATCATCTACCCGCAATTCAAAGGACTGCGTATTGATAGTGCCATGAAGGATTCTGGTTTTGTGCATCCCAGTTTTGATGCAATGATTGCCAAAGTGGTTTTTCATGCGAAGGACAGAAACCATGCGATAGAAGGAATACAGAAAGCTCTTTCAGAAATAATGGTGCATGGCATCAAAACGAACATTGATTTGTTGACTTCAATTGCCAATGATGATTTGTATGTAAAAAATCAGATCAGTACCCATACCATCAGTCAGAAACTGAAAGAATGGTCGGAAAGAAAAATCCTTGATGAACACATTCATGATGCTGCTGCATTATTTTTATGGTTGGAAAGATATAACTCCACAGGGAATGCTGCTTCATGGAGAATAGCAGGAAATGAAAAGCTGTTGATCAACAATGTTGAAAAAAATATTTTTTATCACCCCAGGGGTAATAAAAGCATTGTTGTATCTGCAGATGATGAAACCATTATACTTGAAAAAATTGAAATAAAAGAAAATAAAATTGAATTTTTCCGGAACAATAATCCTAAAAGTGTTGTTTTTAATCATTCTCAGCGTAATGGTTTTTTCCTGATGAATGGATATCAGTATCACGTTCTTTTGCCTTATGTTTTACCGCTACCAAAGGCTGCGGATAATGGCGGGGGTATAAAAATACCCGATTTAAAGGCATCCTTGTTCGGAAAAGTATTACGGATCAATGTTTCTGAAAAACAAAAAGTAAAAAACGGAGATCCCCTGATGGTGCTTGAATCTATGAAGATGGAAAATATCATTCTTGCACCCGGTGACAGTATAATATCAAAAGTAAATGTAAAAGTTGGAGATCAGGTAAACGATGGGCAAACGCTCATATTTTTTGAAGCCTGAAGAAAAAAACAGAAAATAATATAAAAAGCCAAGATGAAGAACAGCCCTTATTTTTCGCAGGAGCATGAAGAATTTCGCCAGATGGTGCGAAAATTTGCCGAAGATAAAGTTCGTCCGGTTGCAGCCGAACTGGATCAAAAAGAACAATTTTCAGTAGAGCTTACAAAAGCCATGGGTCATACCGGCCTTTTTGGAGTTAATATACCCAGAGAATACGGTGGTTATGGCAGGGATTACCGCTCGCTGGTTCTGGCGGTAGAGGAAATAGCCCGTGTTGATGGCAGTCAGGCCGCTACCCTTGCAGCTCATAACTCACTGGGTATAGGTCCCATTTATATGTTTGGTACCGAAGATCAAAAGATGAGTTTTTTACCGCGTCTTACTTCAGGTGAACATACATGGGCTTTTGCCCTAACCGAGCCCAATGCCGGAAGCGATGCCATGGGTGCAGAAACACATGCCAAACTGGTTGATGGTCAATGGGTCATTAATGGACATAAGATTTTTATCTCCAATGCAGCTTCACCCATGTCGCTTGGTGGTACCATCCTGGCCATTACAGGAGAAGAAGATGGAAAAAAACAACTTTCTACTATCCTTGTGGAAAGCTCCACACCCGGGTATGTGAAAGAGAGAATTACCAATAAAATGATGTGGCGAAGTGCCGATACCGGAAAACTTCAGTTTGATGATGTACGTGTACCGGAGGCAAATTTACTGGGTGAATTTGGTAAAGGAGGCCGACAAATGCTTGAGACACTTGACAGCGGTCGTCTTACTATCGGGGCTATGGGCCTTGGCCTTGCAAGAGGCGCGTTTGAAATGGCACAAAAATATGCCAGTCAGCGTGAACAGTTCGGAAAACCCATTAAGCACTTTCAGGCAGTAGCTTTCAAACTGTCGGATATGGCATTGAAGATTGAACTGGCTGCCAATACATTGTACAACGCAGTATGGCGTAAAGACAACGGTTTGCCTTTTGGTAAAGAAGCTGCTATGGCAAAACTGTATACATCTGAAATCGCCCGTGAAGTAGCCGACGAAGCTGTTCAGATTCATGGAGCCTATGGCCTGGTGCGCGATAATGATATCGAAAGGTTCTACCGCGATCAGCGGATTCTGCAGATTGGCGAAGGAACCAGTGAGATACTCAGACTTGTGATCGCACGGCACATTGATAAGTAACACAAATCAAAAAAAAGCACATTTATGGAAGACCGCAAGAAAGATCATATCAACCTTGCCCTCACAAACCGCACAGGAAGCATTGAAAAGGACACACGGTTCATTTATGAACCCCTTTTGTCGGGGCATACCATTCCAGCTTTGCCACAGATAAAACTTGCCGGAAAAACCATGAAAGTACCGCTGTGGATTTCCAGTATGACCGGCGGAAGTGGCATTGCACGGCATATCAACACCAATCTTGCCAGTGCTGCCAATGAGTTCGGTTTAGGAATGGGTTTGGGTTCGTGCCGGATTCTGCTCGAATCGGAGAAACATCTTCCCGATTTTGATATGCGCAATGTTATTGGCGATGAATATCCCTTCTGGGCTAATCTGGGCATTGCTCAACTGGAACAAATGGTTGACCAGGGTACTCTCAATGAGGTTACTGATATGATGAATCTTTTGCGAACCGATGGACTGGTTATACATGTTAACCCATTTCAGGAATGGTTTCAGCCCGAGGGTGACCGGCTGAAATATCCTCCCCTTGAGATTATCAAAGAAGTAGTAAAACAATTGGATATGCCCATTCTTGTGAAGGAAGTGGGGCAGGGTATGGGACGCGAAAGCCTGAGAGAACTCATGAAACTTCCCCTGGCAGGCATTGAGTTTGCTGCTTTTGGTGGTACCAACTTTGCCCGGGTTGAGATGATGCGCCGACCCTCTGTCGACCACGAATTATTTGAACCCATGGTATACGTTGGGCAAACCGCTGAAGATATGCTTACCGATGTGAAAAAACTTCTTGAACAGGGGCAGGAATGTAAGGCTCCTATGTTGATCATCAGTGGAGGTATTCGCAATTATCTTGATGGGTACTATTTTATCAGCACCAGTCCTATTCCTGCCGTTTATGGTATGGCTTCAGGTTTCCTTAAGCATGCCCGCGACAGTTACTCAACGCTAAGAGACTGGGCAAAAACACATATCAACGGCTTGCAGATGGCACATGCGTATTTGAGGATCAATGAATGAAGGGTTGAAGGGTTGAAGTGTTGAAGAGTTGAAGAGTTGAAGTGTTATTGGTTAATTTTTTGTTGTTTCGGATTTCGATATTCGAATTTTAAGTTTTCGAATTTAAATTCGCTGAGCTCGGCTGAGCCTCGGTTCGTATTTCGAATTTCGTGCTTCGGATTTCGGGAATTGATTGAAAAGTTTAAATTTTGATTTCTCCAAAGATGCGTGAACAAAATCCCATAAAAG
>SLOJ01000156.1 GCA_007132585.1 Bacteroidales bacterium
CCCCACTCAACTTATGCTAAGTACCTGTCACCTCGAACGTAGTGAGAGGTCTGTCCGCAACATGATTAAACACTAAGCTTTTAACTGGCTATAACGTTTCGTAAAACCCACTTAACTTCCTAAACCACCTCAATCCCGAATTCTTTCAGTCTCGGGATTTTACTTCGTTCAACTTCGCTTCGCTTCAGCAACTTATCAACCTATAAACCATAAACCTATAAACCCACTCTGTAGACCTGCCGATGCACCTCCACCTCAAACCACCGACAAAACAGTTCGTAGCTTAGTTCCTCAGGCCAAAAGGCAGATTCATGCCACTCTGCCAGTTCGTTTTTAAACAGTTCTTTGAAGTGATTTCTCAGGAAATTTTCTACTTCTGCGGCTGTACTAACATTTGTAACCAGATAGGTACCGTAATCGCCGGGAAAATCATAATCGTTTTCACTACCGGCTTTGCTGTCGACTTCCTTCAGCCAGTCTATAAAGGGTTGTTTGCGCCTGAGCACAAGGGATGTAAACTCTTTGGGTTGGATTTTCATGGGATTATCATTATCGGGATTATGTTATGAACATGCTTCTTACAAAAATACAAATAACAGAAAGTCATTCAAAACATGTAAATTTGTTTCCTTCAAAAATCCTGTTCATGATCATTAAAAACATCATCTTCGATCTGGGTGGAGTGCTTCTGAATATTGATCAGCATGCTACCATAAATGCTTTCAAAGAGCTGGGGGTAAACAATTTCGATGAGTTTTTTACTTTCGCAAAACAGAGCCACCTGTTCGACCGGCTTGATAAGGGTGAAATAAGCCCGGAGGAATTCCGCGATGAGATCCGCCGCATCAGCGGCAAAGATTTAGACGATAAGGATATTGATGCCGCCTGGAATGCCATGCTGCATGATCTGCCCCGGGAGCGCATCACCCTGCTGGAAATGGCCCGCGAGCATTATCGCACCTTCCTTCTGAGCAATACCAATGCCATCCATTACCCTACCTACACACGCTATATGAAGGAGACCTACGGTTACAGCAGCCTTTCGAAGCTTTTTGAGAGAGATTATCTTTCGCATGAGGTGGGTATGCGAAAACCCGATCCGGGTATTTTTAATTTTGTGCTGGAGGAAAACAACCTGGATCCCCGCGAAACCCTTTTCATCGATGATACGGAACGACATGTGGAAGGTGCCCGCAAAACAGGTATTATCGGATACTGGCTTGATCTTTCAAAGGATAATGTCCTTGATATTTTTGATAATAACGGATACGTTCGCCAGTCGATAATCATTACGCTTGAAAATCGGTAGATATTACCTCATCAATGATATCATAAACTTCTTGTGCTGTGGGTGCAGTAACCAGGCGCATGCGAAACGGTTTGAAGTTGCGTATTCCTTTAAAATACGTACAATAGTGCCTGCGCATTTCAAAAACCGCAACACGCTCGCCTTTCCAGTCCACTGACATTTGCAGATGCCGTTTACACACTTCTGCCCTTTCTTTGATTTCAGGTTCATTTATTATTTCACCAGTCTGAAAGAAATGTTTTACCTGTTTGAATATCCAGGGGTTTCCAATGGCAGCTCTCCCTATCATGATGCCGTCAACACCCCATTTTTCCAATGCAAATCGGGCAGACTGCGGATCTTTGATATCACCGTTTCCGATGATGGGGATATGCATACGGGGATTGTTCTTTACTTCGCCGATAAGCGTCCAGTCGGCTGTGCCGCCGTATAGCTGGTTTCGGGTGCGCCCGTGTATGGTAAGAGCTGCAATACCCACATCCTGCAAGCGCTCGGCAGTATCCACAATAAATTTTGATTTTTCATCCCACCCCATTCGGGTTTTTACTGTAACGGGAGTATCAACCGCTTTTACGATCTGTCGCGTCATTTCCACCATTTTCGGAATATCCTGCAGCATACCGGCCCCTGCCCCTTTGGTGGCCACCTTACGCACCGGGCAGCCGAAATTGATATCGATAAAGTCGGGTTTTGCCTGCTCAACTATCTTTGCGGCTTCCACCATGGCATCGATATGTGCACCAAAGATCTGGATGGAAACGGGTCGCTCACCCGGAAAAACATCCATCTTTACCAGGCTTTTGGCTGCATCGCGGATCAATCCGTCGGCAGAGATAAACTCGGTGAATACCCAGTCGGCACCCATTTCACGGCAGATAACCCGGAACGGAGGATCCGATACATCTTCCATGGGAGCCAGGATGACAGGCGGATGGGGAAAAGTGACATTTCCTATTTTTATTTCACGTGATAAAAGCATCTTTATAAATAAATAACCTCAGGGAAAACAAAAAAACCATTAGGTTTGTAATCTTTTGTAAATGGAGTTCTAATACAACATCCATGCAAAATTAACATTATTATCTCTATGGTAAATAAAGGATTTCTCGGGGGTCTGCACCCTGTCGCCAAGCTGGTTTTCACTTTGATAGTTGCACTGACCTTCAGTTTTGTGGTAATTTTTGCAGGCACGCTGCTGATCATGCCTTTCGTTCATGTTCCCCTGGATGAATTTCTTGCCGGCAGGCTCGACCTCACTGCTCCTGAAAACCTGCTTTACGGAAAGTTTATGCAGATATTCTTTCACCTGGGCCTGTTCATTCTGTCATCCATTTTCCTGGCCTGGGCCTTTGGCAAAAAAGTGCCGGAATACCTTTACATGAAGCAATCTCCGCAAATTGAAATCTATTTACTGTCGGTGATCATCATTTTTGCTGCTGTTCCATTCATCAACTACATCCTTGAGCTGAATATGCAGCTGCAACTGCCGGAATTTTTAAAACCCGTTGAAGACTGGATATACACATCGGAAGAGCAAGCTGAAAAAGTAACCTATGCATTTCTTCGGGCCGATACACTACAAGTGCTGTTTTTTAATATTTTTATGATTGCGGTCATTCCTGCCCTGGGAGAAGAGTTTATGTTCAGGGGAGTGGTTTTGCGTATTCTGAAGGACTGGAGTCGGAGTGCAAACCTGGCAATATGGGTATCCGCCATTCTGTTCAGTTTTATACATATGCAGTTTCTGGGGTTTTTCCCGCGTATGATACTGGGAGTTTTATTCGGATATATGGTGGTTTGGTCGGGTAGTATATGGCCTGCGGTACTGGCACATTTTGTCAATAATGCAGCAGCAGTGGTTTTCTTTTATCTTTTCCAGCACCAGTTTACCGACGGAACTCTTGAAAATATTGGCAAAGGAAGTGGCGGGATTTATTTTGCCGTTGTGAGTATTTTTGTTACCCTTGTACTGATGTGGTTGTTCAGAAAAAAGAGTAAAAGTACCGGACCCGATACACCTGATTTTTCTTCCTGATCAGAAATCCTTAACCAGTTTGTTTTCCGGTGAATCAGCTACAGCATGTCCAAAGGCCCTGAGTGTGCGTTTAAACTCATCCAGTTCCTCTGTCTCTTTAATGATCATCGATCCGGTACCCTGATTCTCCAACTTATCGATGATAGTTTTCACGGTAACCTTATAAATATCGCTTGCCGGCTGATAGGCATTCTCTTTATGATGCTGCGATTTGGTTTCAACCAGTAATCTCAGTTCTGCCATATCATCCAACACTTCTCTCACCAATACAATAGGCATTTCCAATTTCAGGGCAAGCTGAGGGGGTGTGAGTGGAGTTTCTCCACCAGCAAACCGCTTGGCTATAAGATTGTAAATATACAATGCCAGAATTTTTTTATTGAAATGGCTGATATTTTTTGCTTCATGTTCAAATTCATAGTATTCCACATTCTGATTGGCAAAGGAAATTTCTGCACCAAACAAAACGATCAACCAACTGATGCGAATCCAGAAGAGCAATAATGGCAAGGCGGCAAAACTACCATAAATGGCGTTATAGCGCGATACACCTACCTGAAAATAAATATAAGCCCATTGCGTAAGAATAAACAGGGTACCTGCAATGACGGCTGCAATCAGTGCTGAAGAAAACTTAACGTTGGTATTTGGCATTACCATATAAATAAGCAGGAAAACGATCCAGATCAGCACAAGTGGCGTCAGGTTTACAAGAAACATCAGCGCCGGACTTAAAAAGGTAAGGAATTGGAGATTCTCTGATATTTCTGTAACCCGGGTACTAAGAAATACATTTGCTGCACTGGAAAGGATCACAAACAAAGGAGCCACGAAGATCATGGCGAAATAATCGCTTACTCTTCGCGAAAAGGGTCTTGATTTCTTGATTTGCCAGATGCCGTTAAAAGTTTCTTCCACATAAATCAAAACGATTATAATGGTGTAAAGCAACAGCAAAAGACCCACACCGGCAATCAGTCCGCCTTGTGCTGTTTCAAGCATAGAGTTGGCAAACTCCATGATCCAGTTAAAAACTTCCTCGCGACCAGTAAATACTTCACGCAACTGGGTTTCAACAAATTCTTCCAGGCCAAAACCTTTGGCAATACCAAAAGCCATGGCTACTACCGGTACAGTTGCCAGCAAAGTGTAATATGTAAGAGAAGATGCCCTGATATGGAGTTCATCTTCCTTAAAACCCCTCAGGGCAAGTATAAAAATACGCAGTTGCTTGATAAGAAAGGATTTGCGCGGGGGCAGGTCTTTCAACGGGATTTGCCATACATCCCTTTGCAGGAAATGAATCCCCCTCTTTATCCTATCAACATAGCTTTCTTTTTTTGTCATGATATCATGCTGAGTTTATCAATAAAACCCGGGTTATTGAGATCTCTGTCAAGGTTATACGTAAAAACCTGTTTAAGGTTAGAATAAGCGCCCGTTTTTTCATTTTTCGGGAGAATATGTTTTTTATGAAAAATTTTCCTTAGGTTTGGAAACCATTTCAAAACCACGCCATGCTCTACGGAAACTATCAATTACTGTATGAAAATTTAAAGGCCCATATTCCGGCCCGGCGTATGTTCTCCGACCCCATGCAAACCCTTGCCTGGGGCACTGATGCCGGATTTTACCGGCTGATCCCAAAGCTGGTGATCAAAGCGCATACAGAGGAAGAAGTGTCCATAATTCTGAAGCATTGCCATGAACTGAAAATCCCTGTCACCTTCCGTGCAGCAGGCACCAGCCTTTCGGGGCAGGCCATCAGCGATTCTGTGCTGGTGGTGGCATCCGACAACTGGAAAAATTATGAGATCCTTGATGGTGGAATGAAGATACGGCTTCAGCCCG
>SLOJ01000116.1 GCA_007132585.1 Bacteroidales bacterium
ATTTCGATTCTCTTTTTTCAAGTATTCTGGTTCTCGCATAAATGGTGTCGTTAATAAAAACAGGTGATAAATGTTCAATCATCTCATAATTAAGGTTTGCAATTGCTTTACCGCTTATATCGGGTACGGTTATTCCAACAACAAGACTAAAAACAAGGGTACCCACAACCAGGATCTTACCATACTTTTCGTTTGAGCAGTAGTGAATGTTTGTGTGAAGGGGATGATGGTTCATGGTTAAAAGGCTAAACAGATTATTGTCAGCTTCAAAAATAGTTTTCGAAAGCTGGTGATTTATTTCTGAGCCCAAAACAAAATCATCGTAAAAGTTGCCTAAATGCGAATGTTTCATGCTATCAATCATAGTTGGCTTGGTGTTGATGTTTAATTTTTCAGATGTATAAACAAAATAAAATGCTAAGATAAAAACTGTTGAGATTTACGGCAACTGAACTATTATGTAGCTCGTTACTTAAGAGCAAAACAACATTTTTTTTGTTTATAATGCAAGTGCAATAATAATTGAGTTTTAGCTATTATGATAGTGAATGATATGGTATTTGTTTTTTAAAATATGAAGTTTTAACTCGGACAAAGATAATAAATAACCCTTTAAACCCTTGATAAATAGTGGTCATGCTTTAAAAGGTTAACGCGTCCCTTATATAAAAATACCTATTCATCATCCTTTGCTGCAAGTTCGAAATAAAATTATATTTTTTACGATAATATTATGCAGAATTTGTTTGACTATAGTGCTTATTAGACCAATGAAGTATTGGTTGTTTATTACAACAGGGCATCCCACCATGAAGGGTTGATCGTTGATGATAATATTTTACTGTTTTACCAGTTTCCGCTGGTATTTTATGTAAAACCTGAACTGCCCCAGCTAGCCGAACGAATAGATGACGAATTTCAGAAAATTATCACATCCGGAAAACTGGATTCCATTTTTGACAATCATTATGGCGATATCGTTGAGCAACTCAACCTTGAAAAACGAGTGATGTCTTTACTTGATAACCCTTTGATTCCTGATGATTTCCGGCATATAAAACCTGATTTGGATAATCTTTAAAAATAGTGGCCGGGTCATTTAAAGTGGCCCCGCCACATATTCATAAAAAAAGTCCCGCTTTTGTAACGGGACTTTTGAAAAACCGGGTAAAAGTTCTTTAAGCTTTTTTTACATTAACAGCCTTTTGCCCCTTCTCATCCTCTGCCAGTTCAAATTCAACTTTGTCATCATTGGCAATTTTGTCAATTAACCCCGAGTGGTGCACAAATACATCCTTCTCAGATTTATCATCAACAATAAATCCGTAACCTTTTTTCTCATTGAAAAATTTAACAGTACCGGTTTCCATAATTCAAGTAATTAATTCATAAAAATTTATAAATAACAGTCAAAAATACAACTTTTTACAACATATGGAAACTTTTTTCAAAAAATGTTAATATGGGTATATGCAAAACCGGCAGGATAATTCCACGTATGTTTCTTGTGCAAGCAGAGAAAAAGGTTTACGTTACGGAATTACCGCTGCCGGTTTTACAAAGTTAACTTAAAAATATTGAATCTCCTCAATCAATTGCATAGGATGATTGATCAGATGGGGGTTTTTATCAAGATGAATAAGACCCGAGATGGGTAGTTTTTTCACCATGAATTTGCTCTTATCATCTTCATCTGTAAATTTCACCAGCAGCAACGAACCTATCTTAATCGTAAAGTTGGGTATATTTTCGGTTACTTCTATCAGATCATCGCGGGTACTTATGAGCTGATTGTTAAGGCATTTCCCGCCATTAAAACAATTTTGTATTTCATCAATGATGCCGTACATTTCCTGTGTAGACATTTCATCACGGGTACGGGTCATAAGTTCTTTGTAGCCATGGCGGGTTTCTTCGTGACTGTAGGCATTCAAGCCTACGCTTTTGGTCAGTTTCATTACCACATTGTGGCAATTGGTACTATCACTTTCATTATGGGTATTAAACCATGAAACGACAGGAATATACCTGTGCAGCTTCCTGATCTTATAATCAGTATTGATGGAATTAAATGATACATAATCACTGAAAGCATTCTGAAGGATGTAGATCTGGTCTTTCAGCCTGAGAATCTCCTCATGATGTTTATTTTCCAACTTCTCTATATGTTTCTCATAATAACCATAATACTGCTTCATGAAACGGTTTTGCGGACCTGCAGCCACCAGCCGCTGACCAATTTCTGTATCAAGAAACTGATTGAAGTTCTCAATAAACTGGTCTGCAATTTTTTCAGCTTGTTTGTTGTACTGGGTTTCATATTTCCAGGTGTTTCTTGGATTCAGGATGTATGAATCAACTCCTTTTACTTCTTTGGGAATGCTGAGCCCGAAGGGTGCAACTTCTTCCACATCTACATTATCCAGCGATCCGTCGAGAATAGCGGTGATGATATTTCGGGTGGACTCCAGGTCAATCCTGCTGCCCACTCCGTAAGCTCCGCCGATCCAGCCGGTATTTACCAGGTAAGCGGTAGCACCATGCTTTTTCATTTTGTCGGCCAGTTGCTGTGCATATACTGTTGGATGGAGCAGCAGAAATGCCGCACCAAAGGCTGATGAGAAAGTGGGCAAAGGTTCTTTTACACCCCTCTCGGTACCGGCAAGTTTACTGGTAAAGCCGCTCAGAAAGTAGTACATGGCCTGCTCGCGGGTAAGTCTGGAAACCGGGGGGAATACTCCAAAGGCATCTGCTGTAAGGAAAATGATCTTTTTGGGATGCGTTCCTTTGCTTACCGGTTTTACAATGTTATCAATGTGATAGATAGGATATGAAACCCGGGTATTTTCTGTTTTGGTGGTATCGTAAAAGTTGATTTCACCATTTTCATGATTATAAACCACGTTTTCAAGCAATGCATTACTTTTAATAGCATTGTAGATATCGGGTTCTTTTTCCTTGCTAAGATTTACGCATTTGGCATAACATCCACCTTCAAGATTAAAAATTCCTTCATCATCCCAGCCGTGTTCGTCGTCGCCGATAAGGTAGCGGTCGGGGTCGGCAGAAAGTGTGGTTTTACCTGTGCCTGAAAGTCCGAAAAAGATAGCGGTATCGCCGTTTTTACCCATATTTGCCGAACAATGCATGGATGAAATTCCTTCTAACGGCAGGTAATAATTCATTACTGAGAAAAATCCCTTCTTGATTTCGCCTCCATACCAGGTTCCACCTACAAGCGACATTTTTTCTTTCAGGTTAAATGCTACATAAACATCAGAGTTTAAATTCTGTTGCTCCCAGTTTTCATTTACCGTTTTGCATGCGTTGAGCATAACAAAATCGGGCTCGAAGTTCAGGAGCTCCTCTTCTGTAGGCCTGATAAACATATTTTTAACGAAATGGGCCATCCAGGCTACTTCGGTGATTACACGAATCTTCATCCTGGAGTTTTCGTTGGCGCCACAAAAGGCATCCATTACGTAAAGTTTCTTGCCATGAAACTGCTTTAGTGTGGTTTCGCGCAGTTCTTCCCAAACTTCTTTGGTGATGGGGTGATTGTCGGATCTTTTTGCCCTGGGACCTGCCCACCAGATTTTATCCTTGCTGGAACTTTCTCTAACGATATATTTATCTTTGGGCGATCGTCCGGTAAAAATACCGGTGTCAACAGCTACCGCACCCAGTTTGGTTTCAAAGCCTTTTTCAAACGAATTAAGTGCAGGGTCGGTTTCATGTTTGAAAAGTTCTTCGTAAGATAAATTGTAGAAAATCTCCGGCGTGTCTTTAATACCGTAAATACTTACATCCGGCGGGTGAACCCGGATGGCTTCGGTTTTTTGTGTCATAGGGTTGTTTTAAATGATCAGCTGACTGTTCGCTGGGTTTAACATTGTGTTTTGAGCTGCCAAAATTAAGAAAAAAGCTATTAAAGGAATATTTATTTCAATAAAAATTACTTCGCACTTTGCATTGCTAACGGATTTGTCCAACAGAAAACTTTGTACCGTTCATTTTGTTTTTAAAGATAAATTAAATCACCATGAGTAAAGTTAATATCATATTTCCTGATCAATTGCTTGAAGAATTGCTTTTGCCTGTTATTAAGCATAAGACATACCTGGTAGAAGAGTATTTGTTTTTCAGGCAATACAAATTCCATAAGCAGAAAATAGCTTTTCACCGGGCGGGTATGAAATATTATGAAAGTTTTCTGAAAAAGAAGGCCAAAAGCATTCAATATATTGAGGCTACGAAGGGCGAGAGTGATATTCGTAAACTCATTCCACATCTAAAAAAAGAAGGTGTTAGTGAAATTCATTATATCGATCCCGTTGATGACTGGCTGGAAAGTAGAATAGAAGAAACCTGCAGAGAAAACAAAATTAAAACTATAAAGTACGACAATCCCAAATTTCTCAATACGACCAAAGATATCGAAGTATATTTTCGCGACAGGAAAAAATTCTTTCAGACCGACTTTTATATTGACCAGCGCAAGCGTCGCGGTTTGTTGCTTGATGGCAAAGGAAAACCCATGGGGGGTAAATGGAGTTTTGATTCGGAAAACCGTAAGAAATATCCGTCCGGTAAAAAGGCCCCAGAAGTTCAGTTGCCTGATAACAACCCATTTTGGGAAGAAGCCGTTGTGTATACCAAAAAAAACTTTTCTGAAAACTATGGAAAACTTAGTGAAAAACCTATCTACCCCATATCTTTTGAAGATAGCCGGGCATGGCTGAAACAGTTTTTGGAAAAAAGATTCTATGAATTCGGACCCTATGAAGATGCCATTGTTGCCAAAAAAAACTTTCTGAATCATAGTCTTTTAAGTCCGTTGATGAATGCAGGGTTGTTAACTCCTGAGGAGGTATTGGATGAAGCAATAAATTATGCGGCAGGTAATGATATCCCCCTGAATTCTTTGGAAGGGTTTGTGCGACAGATCGTGGGCTGGCGCGAGTTTATCAGGGCTATGTACATCATGAAAGGAAGAGAAGAAAGAACATGCAATTACTGGGAGTTTGACAAGAAAATTCCTTCATCCTTTTATACTGCCGAAACCGTTATAGAGCCTTTGGATACGGTAATTAAAAAAGTTCTGGAAACCGGATACAGTCATCATATTGAACGCCTGATGGTGTTGGGGAATTTCATGCTACTTTGTGAATTTGACCCCGATGAAGTGTATCA
>SLOJ01000102.1 GCA_007132585.1 Bacteroidales bacterium
CAATTTCGCGGGTTGGGATATTGCAACTGCATGCCAGGAAGCGGATAAACGGGGTATGATGGGCCTTGTGAGCGAGCAGAGTATTTACAACCTCGATAACCGCATGGTTGAGCTTGAAGTTATTCCGGCATGCAGGCATTATGGCTTAGGGCTTATACCCTGGAGTCCGCTGGCAGGCGGACTGTTAGGGGGAGTACTTGAGAAAAACAAGGGAGTAAGGCGCAAATACGATAGGCTGACCGAGCAATTAGAAAGAAAACGTGACCAACTTGAAAAATATGAGGCACTTTGCAAAAAAATTGGCCACCCACCGGGAGAGGTCGCACTGGCATGGTTACTTCATAATCCGGTCGTAACAGCTCCCATTATCGGTCCGCGAACCATTGAGCAGCTTGAAAGTGCTGTGAGGGCTGCAGATATTCAACTGGATGAAGAAGTCTTGAAAAAACTGGATGAGATTTTCCCCGGCCCCGGTGGCGAAGCACCTGTGGCATATGCGTGGTAACTATAACCATGCACAAATGAGTAATAAAAAAGGCAATGTAAGTGCAGCAATATAAAAAAAGCCCCCAACTTTTCAGTAAGGGGCTTTTTTAAAAAGGCATCAGAAATCAGGTTCGATTTAATTCCTACTCTAACTCCAATTCATCAAAATAGGCATCAACTTTCCCTTTTACTTCGGGGTTTTGTTCATAGGCCTGCATAATGCCCTGGTATTTTTCCACATCCAATCCTTCATCGGTAATCGCTCCCATCATATCCATCTGCATTTGCTGCTGGAGTTGCTGTACCTCGTTCATCGCATTGTTAAATGCGAGCAGTTCTTCTTCGGTGGCCTCAATGGCATCCTGTCCCTGCTGTTGTCCCTGCATAAGCATCTCGTTGAACCGATCAACAGTAATTTCGTTCTCTTCAATGCTTGCCATCATTTGTCCCTGGCTTTCCTGCTGAATGTCCATAACCTTTTGAACTGCCTTTGCAAATTGCATAAGTTCTGCATCAGAATAATCTGCCGGTGCGGTTGCAGGTGCCTGCATGGGCATTTGTGCAAACAATCCTGCACTGAATAAAGATACCAGGAAAAGAGTGAATAAGCTTTGAATTGATCTCTTAAAATACATAATAAGACTTTTTTGTTTAAAAAATTAATTGATTGCCAAAGGTAAACAATCACAATTAGGCAGCCAAATTAACATATTGTTAATTAAGCAGTTTAACTTTATTAAACATTTATAAGCAGCAGTTTACCGGGATAAAAGGGTGTTGAGAGAACGAGAAACCGCAGCCATAAATCCCTTCTGAAAAAGGAAAAAAATGCGTAGGTTTGCCTATTAAAAAAACAAATAATTGGCAAAATCATCTGACAAAGCGGTTGAAACCCCTTTAATGAAACAGTACTATTCTGTAAAGGGGAAATATCCTGATGCGCTGTTGCTTTTCAGGGTAGGAGACTTTTATGAAACTTTTGGTCAGGATGCTGTAAAAACTTCCGAGATCCTGGGCATTGTTCTTACCCGAAGAGCCAACGGAGCGGCGTCGTATGTTGAGCTTGCCGGTTTTCCTTATCATGCCCTGGATACGTATCTGCCCAAACTGGTGAGGGCAGGGCAGAAGGTTGCCATTTGTGAGCAACTGGAAGACCCCAAAATGACCAAAAAGATCGTTAAGCGGGGCGTTACCGAGTTGGTAACACCCGGGGTAGCTTTCAGCGATAAAGTGCTTGAACACAAGGAAAACAACTTCCTCGCCGGCATTCATATGCAGGGTAACATCTATGGTATTGCTTTTCTGGATGTTTCCACCGGTGAGTTCTACACCGATCAGGGCAGCAGGGAATATGTGGATAAGCTTATACAAACCTTCCGGCCCAGCGAGATCGTGGTACAAAAAAACCGTCTGCGCGAGCTTCATGAATCCTTTCCCGGAAAATACTATACTTCAACCCTTGAAGACTGGGTGTATACCCGCGAGTTTGCCGATGACCTGCTGTTGAAACATTTTGGTACTGTTTCCTATAAAGGTTTTGGTATTGAAGAAATTGAGAACGGTATCATTGCTGCCGGAGCAGCCATGCATTACCTGGCTGAAACGCGGCACGACAAGGTACAGCATATTACACGAATTTCGCGGATTGACGAAAGCCGCTATGTGTGGCTCGATAAGTTTACCATCCGTAACCTGGAGCTGTTGCACTCCATGAATGAGAATGCCACCAGCCTGATACAAGTGCTTGATCATACCCTTTCGCCCATGGGCAGTCGTATGCTCAAACGCTGGGTGGTACTGCCACTGAAAGACAAGGCTACCATTCAGGAGAGACATCGTGTGGTGGAGCTCTTGCTTCAGGATCAGGATCTGTCAGATGAACTGGGTTTGCACATCAAAAATATCGGTGATCTGGAAAGGCTGATATCCAAGGTGGCGGTGGGTAAGATCAATCCACGTGAAGTATTGCAGGTGCATCGTGCTTTGTCTGCTATAGAACCCATTAAGGATCTTTGTTCCGGGCATGAATCGGAATCACTGAAAACCATTTCCGATCAGTTAAATCCATGTGCCAGGATACGCGAAAGAATTGCACGCGAAATTTTACCCGAGCCCTCAGCAGTTATCACAAAAGGAAATGTAATTGCTGATGGTGTAAGCGATGTGCTTGATGAATTGCGTAGTATCTCCACTTCCGGTAAGGACTACCTGGCGCAGCTACGTCAACGCGAGATTGAACGCACCGGAATTCCTAACATCAAAATATCTTATAACAATGTATTTGGCTACTACCTGGAAGTGACCAACACCCATAAAAATAAGGTGCCCGAAGATTGGGTAAGAAAACAAACACTGGTGAATTCAGAAAGGTATATTACCCCTGAGCTCAAAGAATATGAAGAGAAGATCCTGGGTGCTGAAGAAAAGATTTTAAAGGAAGAGGAGCGGATTTTTCTGGAGTTGATCGCATCACTCTCCGAATTTATCGAGCCCATTCAGTTAAATGCTTCAGTAATTGCCAGGCTCGATTGCTTGCTCTGTTTTGCCAATGTTGCAAAGCAATACAATTACCACAAACCTGAAATCAATGATTCCTTTGTGCTGGATATAAAACAAGGCAGGCATCCGGTTATTGAACAACAGTTGCCCCCGGGCGAAGAGTATATAGCCAATGATCTTTACCTGGACAATGAAAAGCAGCAGATCATCATGATCACCGGTCCCAATATGTCGGGTAAATCCGCCTTAATCAGGCAAACAGCTTTGATTGTGCTCATGGCACAGATGGGAAGTTTTGTGCCCGCTGAAAAGGCCGAGCTGGGTTGGGTAGATAAGATTTTTACCAGGGTAGGCGCATCTGATAATATATCGTCGGGTGAGTCAACTTTCATGGTAGAAATGAATGAAACAGCAAGCATCCTTAACAATATTTCAAACCGAAGTTTGATTTTGCTGGATGAAATCGGACGGGGCACCAGCACCTACGATGGCATAAGCATTGCCTGGGCTATAGCTGAGTTTCTGCACGAACACCCGCTGTTCAGGGCCAAAACATTATTTGCCACACATTACCATGAACTCAATGAAATGGCCGAATCCTTTTTGCGCATAAAAAACTTCAATGTTTCGGTAAAGGAAACGCACAATACTGTAATCTTTTTAAGAAAACTTGTTCCGGGGGGCAGTGAACACAGTTTTGGTATACATGTAGCCAAAATGGCCGGTATGCCTCCGCATGTGATAAACCGGGCCAATGAAATACTTTCTCAGCTGGAAAAAAGTCATAGTCACGATGAAATTACCGGAAAAGATACATCGAAGGGAAAGGAAAAACAGAAATCAACTGCCGGCGATTACCAACTCAGTTTTATTCAGCTTGATGATCCTTTATTGCTGCAAATTAAAGAAGACATTCTCAATACAGATATCAATACCCTTACCCCGGTTGAGGCACTTATGAAACTTAACGAGATTAAAAGACTTTTGGGTAAAAAGTAACAGATAAGAAAAAAGCCCCGGAACTTCCGGAGCTTTGAAAAAATCTTAGGTTTGACTTACACAAGTGGATTTTCTCTCTAAACCCTAAACCTATAAACTCATCAACCCTATCTAGTTCCTGTATCCCATTCGCTGTAATACTTCATCACTCAGGTCGTAACGTACGTCAGAATAGATCATGTTGCCGCCTCCTGTTTTGTCGAAAATAACAGCATAGTTTCCGCGGGTGGCTATTTGTTCAACTGCTTCGTAAATTTGATCCTGCAGGGGTTTGATCAATTCTTCGCGTCTTTGAAAAAGATCACCGTCGCGGCCAAAACGCTGCATTTGAAGTTCTTTTGCTTCACGTTCCATTGCAATGATCTCTTCTTCGCGCTGGCGTTTCATTTCTTCGGGCAGCAACACTGACTCAGCCTGGTACTTGCGGTACATTTCGTCAATCTCGCTAAATTTAGCTTCAATTTCATTTTGCCATTGCACCGAAAGTTCATTCAGTTGCATTTGTGCAGCCTGATATTCCGGAATGTTTTCAAGGATATAATCCGAATCAATATAAGCAAATCTTTGTCCGAATACTGACAAGGTTGTGAACAGCGCAATGGCTGTAATAAATGCAGTTTTTTTCATGGTAATTTCCTCCGG
Organism: Bacteroidales bacterium; assembly: GCA_007132585.1. Taxonomy (GTDB): domain Bacteria; phylum Bacteroidota; class Bacteroidia; order Bacteroidales; family UBA7960; genus SKVR01. The sequence goes on from SLOJ01000102.1 coordinate 4,627, forward strand.
TATTTTATATGTTTGGTTATTAAGTTATTGGGTTATTAGGTTATTGAGCTATTCAGTTATTAAGAAAAAGTAAGAAAGTGAGAAAATGAGCAAGAAAATATCTCAACTTCTAAACCTAAATCTCAATTTTAATCCCGAATTGCATCTCGCTCCGGGGACTTCGCCAGCGGTTAGCCTTAACCTTTCTTAATCAATCTGCTGTCCGATGCTGAAGTGGAATCTTCCTCCGGCGTCTCCGGGTCGTCCTGGAATTTCATCGAATCCATAACCCCAGTCGAGTCCGAGTAGCCCGAACATCGGAAGGAATATTCTTACACCAAAACCGGCAGAGCGATGCAACTGAAAGGGATTAAAATCTCTGAATCTACCCCATGCATTACCTGCTTCTGCAAATACCAGGCCATAAATGGTTGCCATAGGATTGAGAGAAACCGGATACCGGAGTTCAGCTGTAAATTTATTGTACACATTTCCACCGATAAAATCCTGCACTCCTGTTGGATCCTGCGGAGTTAATGTATAGTCGGCATAGCCTCTCATTCGGATAATTTCACGTCCGTCAATAGCCCACCCTGAGAGTCCATCACCTCCAAGGTAATATCTTTCAAAGGGTGAAACGCCGATATCAGGATTGAAGTAACCCAGGAATCCCATTCGGGTGCGTGCACTTAGAACCAAATCTCCGATTAAAGAAGTATACCACGATGTACTGAATTTCCACTTATGATATTCAAGCCACCTGTATTTCTCCTTATCTGACATTTGCGAGTAGTCTTTGTCATTAAAAAGGGAGTAAGGGGGAGTAATTTGCAGTCCCAGAGTAACTTCCGATCCACCCCTGGGATACAGGGGAAAGTCAACTGAATTTCTTCCGAACTCAATACCATAGCTGAAGTTGTTGGAATTACCCTCGTCAATAATAAAACGGATAGGGCTGTTTAGTACTTCATATCTCTGAAACCCCAGGGTTTGCCTGAGGAAGAAGAAGTCGTCGGGCACACGAAGGCGTTGTGCAAGGCCCACAGATGTACCCAGAATACTGTAGTAGCCGTAATCTTCGCTGCTTCTCGGGAATCGGTTACGGTGAGTGGTCTGATAAACCGAAACACTGAAAGCATTGGGTTTTTTTCCACCCAGCCAGGGTTCCATAAACGACATGCTGTAGGAAACATAGCCCCTTCCGTAAGTCTGAGCCCTGAGGGTGAGTTTTTGTCCGTCACCTGAAGGCAAGGGGCGCCACGCATCTTTTTTGAAAAAGTTACGTGTAGAGAAGTTGTTGAATGAGAGCCCCAGTGTACCAATAATTTGATTAGCTCCCCAACCACCCGATAATTCTATCTGATCAGATGAAGTCTCTTCAACAATATATTCAAGGTCAACGGTTCCGTCAGCAGCGTTGGGCGTAGGGATAATATCGATTTTTTCCTGATCGAAATATCCAAGCTGAACGATTTCACGCTGACTTCTGATGATATCGCTGCGGCTGAAAAGCATACCCGGGCGGGTTCTTACTTCACGTAAAATAACATGGTCATTGGTTTTGGTATTTCCGGTTACTGTTACCCTTGCAATTTCGGCTTGCTGTCCTTCATAAATTCTTAGTTCCAAATCAATGGAGTCGTTGCTTACATTTACCTCAGTGGGTGTAATATTGAAGAAAAGGTAACCATTGTCAAGATAAAAGGAACTTACATCGGGCCCGTCCATATTCATGTAAAGGTTGGTTTCCAGAAGCTGTTGGTTATAAATGTCACCTGATTGAATGCCAAGAATATCGGTAAGTACTTCATCAGGATAAATGGTGTTACCTACCCAGTTGATATTCCGGAAGTAGTAGGTTGGCCCTTCATTAATAAAAAGCTCCAGAATGATTCGATCTTCCTCAACAAAGTAAAAGGTATCTCTTAAAATTGTGGCATCTCTTTTTCCCAGTTCATTGTATCGATCAATGATATTTTGCTTGTCTTCCCTGAACTCTTCTTCAACCAGCTTGGATGAATTAAACAAAAAACGAAGGCTTCTTTCTCTTGTATTTTTCATGAGTCTTTTTATCCGCCTGTCGCTGAGTACTTCATTGCCGTGAACCAAAACTTCACGTATGCGGGTTCTTTCCCCCCGGTCAATATCAAACTCAAGTATTATACTATTGGTGCGGGTTGTATCGGTTGATTGTCTTATGTTTACTTCAGGTTTCAGAAATCCTTTCTCAATGTAATACTCTTCAATGATTGATTTGGCCCTGAAGAGAACATTCTCGGTAACCACATCACCTCTTACAAGGTTAAGATTTTCGGTGATCTTGTTTTCATCAGACCTGCGCGCACCTTGAAACTCAAATCTTGTAAGCCTGGGGCGTTCTTTTAGTTCTATGTCTAAAAAAATTAAATCATCCTGAATGGATGTAACTCCAATGGCAACATCGGTAAAAAGCCCTTGTTTCCAGATATTGTCAATAGCCCGGGCAATATCTTCGCCGGGTACCAGAATACGATCCCCAATATTAAGCTGGCTTACCATAACAATAATGTTATGATCCATAAAATCAACTCCGGATACAGAAATTCCACCAATGGTATATTCTCTGGGGCTATTGTAATCAATATTTATCTGGTCACCGGTAAGTACTGTTTGTGAGTATCCCGCAAATGGAGCAAAACACATAAACAGAAAAATAAGAAATATTAAAAATGATTTTGTCATTTTGGGGTTGCTTTTTTGAGATATGTTGTTAGTTGGTTTATTAATATAACTCTTTACTTTTAAAAATCTTGTGCAATAACATCAGGTTTTACCAAATCTACGTTCCCTCCTTTGATAGTCAAGAATAGCCTGATATAAATGTTTTTTCCTGAAATCGGGCCATAAAACGGGAGTAAAATATAATTCACTATATGCGACTTGCCAGAGCATGAAATTACTTATGCGCAGTTCGCCACTGGTTCTGATTAAAAGATCAGGGTCAGGAGCGCCGTGAGTTTGCAAATATGTCTGGAAAAGTTTTTTATCAATATCCTCAGGGTCAATTTTGTTTTCCTTTACCTGACGGGCAATATTTTTTACGGCATTAACGATTTCCCATTGAGAGCTGTAACTTATTGCAACGGTAACTGTTAACCGGCTATTGTTTTTTGTTTTATCAATAGCATCAAACAGCTCTTTCCTGCAAGCTTCGGGCAAAGAATCCACATCGCCGATGGTAGCAAGCTTTACTCCTTTTTCCATCAACTCCGGGGTTTCATTGTGTATGGCCTTTACAAGCAACTCCATAAGGGTATCGATCTCCTTTTTGGGGCGACACCAGTTTTCTGTGGAAAAAGCATAAAAAGTCAGGTACCTTACACCCAGCTCTCCGGCAGCTTCAACGGTTTCCCTTACTGCCTGAACGCCATTTTCATGCCCGAAAATCCTTTCTTTCCCTCGTTGCCTGGCCCATCGGCCGTTGCCGTCCATAATGACAGCTATATGTTTGGGAAGTTTATTCTTGTTAATATTTTGTTTGAAATCCATTCTGGACTGTTCAAATTACTCCTGCAAAAAATAGGCACAAATTTCTCAAAATGTTTTAACAAATAAAAGAAAAAGCCCAAAGATTATGAAAAATTAATGGTAAGCAGGACATATTTCCCTGCTGAAGTTTTTAATCCTGAAGGTAAGAATAAATCCGGCAAATGAATACCAGTCATTTACGTTAGGGTTTCCCCGTTGAAAATTGGCATTGTTGCCCCGGTTTTCCAGGCTGCGGTCGTGCAGTTGAAATGCCAGGTCATTACTTCCAAATACAGAAGGATCGGGGTATGTAGTGCTTACGTCATCAAGATAGTCAGTTCCTGTACGACGCATGCCCCATTCAAAACCACCGGTGATCTGTCGTGTTATATTAAATTTTAAACCCACACCAAAAAGAAAGTTGTATGATATTAATGAATAGAGATTTCTCCCGGGATATAAATCAGAACCTTGTCCTTCGGTTGCAAGTGGTTTAAGATCGCGCCATGTACCATCATCAATTTGGGCCCGGGGGTTGAAAAGAAAAACACCGCCGCCACCAAAAATATAGGGTGAGTAGGGCGTTTCGAGATCACCCGGTTCAAAGGGCAGGAAATTTACTTCGCCTTGGGCAGAAAACTCTGTAATAGTTGAACGAAAATGTAAATTCCGGATTTCATTATATTTTACTACAGCATCATCTGCTTCAACACTACCATATAAAAAATTGGCTCTCAGAGCCAAATGGTTATTGATGTTATATCTGTATAAGGCACCACCTCCGATCCGGGGCATAACAAATGGCCTTGTAGGATTAAGATCACCCATATAAAATGTGCTGCCAAACATAAAACCTATCTCGTTTCTTTGGGCACTTGCACCGGAGAAGAAAAGCAGGGTAAGAAAAGTAAATAAAATGACCCTTAACAACGAATGTGCCTTACAGGATAGTTTGTAATTTTGTGACATGACAGTGTTTATAGCTGGTGGTTGCTTTTTAAAATATTGGTTTTCGCAGTCTTTATTGAAATTGATTAGGAAAACGAAAAACGGGATGAAAATATTATACAGAATACAAATTATACGGTTTGAAAAATTTAATTTCCCCAAACCCTGGATGGTCTTGAAAAATTGGGAATCCTGTAATAAAAAGTAAACATCGTAAACATATATGCATCAGTATTTAACGGGCTTCCTCTTTGCTGTCCGGGAGCTGTCGTATTTGCATCAAGGGTGTTATTGGTTGGATTGGCAAAATATTCGGCCAATGCTATTTGTCCCGGATCAGAAAATATTTCCTGGTAAATAGCCGGATCAACATAAGTTGTGCTTACATCATCGATGTAATCGGTAAAAGTTGTTCGAAATCCAAATTCAATACCCAAAGATATATCTCTGTTAATATGCAATAACCCACCTATTCCAAAAGGTATTGCAACAGAAACTGATGAGTAGTTCCGGCGGGTGGGGAAGTAACCCTGACCTTCAGTAGATAGTGGCTTTAAGTTATACCAGCCTTTTGGTGGCAATTCATCTGAGGGAATGGTTCCTGAATAATTTTCAGCATCAAAGTATCCCTGCGGATTAAAATAAAACCCGGCAACTCCGGTAAAAACATAGGCAGAAATATCCATTTGTCTTCTTACTCTTATTCCTGTTGCCCTTCCGTGGCGAGCTCCGATCCTCTCATATGAAATAAAATAATATTGCAGTTTGGGTGCAAATTCAATTATAGGTGAGCGGAAATTAATATTTCGGTTGTTGCGATGTATTTCACTGGTATTTTTATCATCACCTGCAACATATGCAAATGTTAAATGGGTTGAAATAGCCAGGTTTTCTAACAACAAATAGCGGTACCCAATCATAAGTGATGGTCTTACAGCAGCAAAATCAAAATCTCTCAACCCTTGCGTTCCTGTTCTGTCGGCTCCGCCAAGATCACCCATAAAGCCTGCGGCTCCCATTCCAAGTGCAACGTGATGCCGTTCGCGTTGCCAGGCTTGCCTTTGGGGAAAACCCTCCGCAATGAAAATGAATGTGAGTAAAAATATAGAAAGAAAATGCTTCATCAGAAAATAATCATCTAAAATTGTAAGCCTGGCGTTTAATGCTTTTCAGGGGCTACAAATTAAATTTTATGCAAATATTTAAGTTTTTATTGTTTGCGTATTTTTTCAAACGACAAAAATAGTTAAAAAAATTAGCTATTCTTAAGTATGTGTATGTAACAGGCAGATTTTAGTTCCTTTTATCAAAACCCCATGCCAGTTTATTTCTTATGGTTTTAAAAAAGTCGTTGTGCTCTATGCAAATAAGGTTTATGCTGAAATCAGCTTTTTTAACATACAGATCCACAGGATTTTCCAGCGGAATAGATCTTGAATCCATGAGAAGTAGATGACTTTTTACTCTTCCTTCAACTCTTAGTTTTACAACGGACTCATCTTTTATAACGATAGGGCGTACTGTAAGATTATGCGAAGCAATGGGAGTAATGATAAAATTTTCCGAGTCAGGAGATATTATAGGTCCCCCACAACTTAACGAATATCCTGTTGATCCTGTAGGAGTTGCTACCATTAAACCATCTGCCCAATAGGTGTTGAGGTAACTTCCATCAACATAAGCACTTATAGAAATCATTGTTGTATTATCGCGCTTGAGAACGCTAAACTCATTCAACGCATAAGGAAAATTTTCAAAAAGCTTTTCCTGCCCGCTGTCAAGCATAAGTAATGAGCGGCGATCAATCCGGAAACGACCGGAAAGCAGTGCATCAACCGATTCCTCCATTTCATCTGATGAAACAGCCGATAAAAAACCCAGTCGTCCGGTATTGATTCCTAATACAGGAATTTCTGAGCTTCTTATATACGGCAGCGTATCAAGCAAAGTACCGTCGCCCCCCACGCTAATCATGCAAAAACAATCATAGGGAATCTGGGTGTAATCAGAAAATATATCTACAGGCTTTTGAAAAGACACTTGCTCCTTCAAAAAATCATAGAACCGTTTATGTATAAAAAATTTGCTGACTTTTACTTCAAGAAGACGGATCATTTTCTCAATTACAGGAAGAAACTCCCGGTCAAACTTTCTGCCAAATAATGCAATTTGCATGGTAATATGTATTTTTGATATTTACTGCTTAAAAGTATAAAAGTAAAATTAATTATTAAGCAGTTGCCTAAGTATAGCTATTACAATATATTTATAATAGTTCCAGTCTTTTGGAGTCAAGTTTTAAAAATGTAAAAAGAAATATGGTAAATGCCCATAATGAAGACCCTCCGTAGCTGATAAATGGAAGAGGTATGCCAATTACAGGAACAAGCCCAATGGTCATTCCAATATTCACAAAGAAGTGAAAAAAGAGGATGGTTACAAGACTGTACCCAAATATCCGGCTGAAAACAGATCTTTGCCTTTCGGCAAGCAATACCAGGCGTACCAGCAAAAATATATAAAGAGAAATAAGCACAAAACTGCCTGCAAACCCCCATTCTTCGCCAATAGTACAAAAAATAAAATCGGTACCCTGCTCAGGTACAAAGCTGAATTTAGTTTGTGTACCTTCCAGAAAACCCTTGCCCCACATGCCACCTGAACCAATAGCAATTTTTGACTGATGCAGGTTGTATCCTGCTCCCCTCAGGTCAATATTTTCATCGATAAGTACCGCTATTCTCATCTTTTGGTGGGGCTGAAGCACTTCTTCATAAGCATAATCAACCGCGTAAACGTAAGCGTTTATAACAATAAGCAAAAGAAACAACTGCTTTATAACAGATGGTTTTTTTATTAAAAAGAATGAAGATATCACAAACAGGGCAGTAAGACCACCTATGATATAAAACTCGTTAAACAGCAAAGTGAGTATAAAAAGGAATGCGGCAGCTATACCTAAAATCAGCAACCAACCTGGTATAAACCCTTCGCGGTAAAACACCACAACAAAAGCTGCAAATACCAGGGCTGTTCCTGTGTCGTTCTGTAAAAAGATCATGACAACCGGCAGTGCAACTATCATTGCGGGCTTTAACAAGGTTTTTATGTTACGCGACCGGTTCTTATTGTCGTAAACGATCCTTGCCAAAGCCAGTGCTGTAGCGTATTTTACAAATTCGGCCGGCTGTAAGGCAATACCTCCTATATGAAACCAGGATTTGGAAGCATTAACGGTGGTGCCGAATAAAAGCACTCCAATGAGAGAAACAATTCCCAAAATATAAATGATATAGGCAAAAGTGGGAAATATTTTCGCGTCAATACTTAATATAATTACCCCAAGTACAATCGCAGTCAAGATCCATACAAACTGTTTTCCATAACTTTGGCTGAAATCAAAAATACTTTGGTGATGATCTTTAATTTCAGCTGCATAAATGCTTATCCAGCCAATAACAACCAGGCACAGGTATATAAAGATGGTAGTTTTATCAAGTTTTTTAAAGAAGTCAAATTGTGTTCCCATATGCAGTTGTAATAATAAATAATTAAAAGCTGGCATCAAGTATACGTTGTTCGAACCATGCGCGGTTTATCTCTCTTGTAAGATATTTTTCAATCATGAGGCTTGAGATAGGTGCAGCCCATGAAGCACCTCCACCCGCATTTTCAACAATTACCGAGATGGCAATTTTGGGTTCTTCAACCGGGCCAAAAGCAATAAATGCTGAGTGGTTTTCGCCGTGCGGATTTTGCACGGTTCCGGTTTTTCCTGCGAATGGAATATCCGGGATTTTTGAAAATCTTCCTGTACCAGACTCCACGGTTTCGTACATTGCTGTTACTATGGCATCATAATGAACCGAATCAATTGTAGTATTATGCCTGTCAAGAAATTCGGGATTCAGGTTATCATTCGTACCTATGGCCTTTACAATGTGAGGGGTATAATAAAATCCCCTGTTTGCAACGGTTGCAGCCAGGTTGGCGAGCTGCAGCGGGGTTGTTCCGATCTCACCCTGCCCAATAGCCAGAGAAATAACCGTGAGTGCACGCCATCCGCGAGTACCGTAAATGCCATCGTAATAATCGGAACTGCCCAGTAATCCGCTTAATTCATAGGGCAGATCGCTGTTGAAAGTCCGGCCAAACCCCATACTTATCAGGTGATTTCGCCATGTGGTTAGTGCTTCCTGCATGCTGCCAAATTTTGGTAATTCAAGGGTATTCCTGAACTGTATGCATGAAAATGTATTGCAACTATGCTGTAGCGCGGTGATAACATTTACAGGTTGTGGGTGTGTACGGCATCTTACGGTTATGCCACCACTGTAATAATATCCCGGGCATGAATAGCGCGAATTCAGATTTATACCACCCTCCTGAAGTCCTACCAGAAAATTAGCCACCTTAAACACCGAACCTGGAGGGTAATTGGCCATTAGGGCCCTGTTAAATAAAGGTTTAAGGGTGTCTTCCTGAAAATTCCTGTAATTCTGCGAACGAACCCTTCCTACAAGAAGATTAGGGTCATATCCCGGTGACGTTACCAAAGCCAGTATTTCGCCCGATGAAGGTTCAATGGCTACAATACTACCCCGTTTGTTTTGCATTAACCTTTCACCATATAACTGAAGCTCATAGTCCAGTGATGTGAAAAGATCTGTTCCGGCAACAGCAAGGGTGTCGTACCGGCCGTCCTGAAACGGTCCAATATCGCGGTTTAGTGCATCAACAAGAATTATTCTTGTTCCTTTTTGGCCCCTGAGAATTTCTTCATAATGTTTTTCAATGCCTGAAATACCTATATAATCACCAGGTTTGTAATAAGGTTCATTAGCAATGATTGAAGGCCCTGCTTCACCCACATAACCAAAAAGGTGGGCAGCCATTTGATATGGGTATTTACGCAAAGTACGTGGTTGCACATAAAATCCGGGAAACCTGAATAGTTTCTCCTGAAAGACCGCATAAATATCCTTGGATATCTGTCGTTCAAACACACTGCCTTTATGTCGGCTATGACTGATTGCCGACTGCATTCGGTTTATAAACTGCTCCTCGGTTATACCCAGTAAATTGATAAACTCTGTTGTGTCAATTGATGTTACCTGCCGGGGTATTACCATCAGATCATAATAGGGTTCATTGTAAACCAGTAATTCTCCATTTCGATCATAGATAAGGCCACGGGCAGCATAATCGGTAATAACCCGCTGAACATTGCTGCTGGCATAAATCTTATATCGATGATCAATAACCTGAATATAATACAACCTGGCAAGGTATAGCAACCCGATAATGATGATAAAAACTATGATTGAGATTTTCCTGCGAGAAAAAACGTCTGATTGGGTACTTCGGGCTATCATATATTATTTCCTCAAAAATTTTGAGATAGTTAACAACTCCATTCATAAACACATTACAACCGGGGGAGCATGTCCTGTTTTTATCCGGTGATTACCGGCAAAATTAATGTTTTTGATTATTTTTTGATCCGAGGATATTTTCTCTTACGCAATTTTGCTAATTTAGTTCGCCGTAAGCTATGAAAATACCGTAAAACTACTATTTTTTGAAGCTTTAATTTTCTTTGCGAATCAAATTTATTATATTAATGAATTTCAAAATTATAACGTTATGAGTAAAATAATCGTATTGGGCGCAGGAATGATAGGAAAAGCCATCGCTATTGATCTTTCAGAGAATCATGATGTTACATCGGCTGATATTGATGAAAAATCGCTTAAATTTCTGAACAGCAATTTTGGGATAGATATACAGCCGGTTAACTTCATGGAAGATGAAAGTATAGCCCGGGTGGTTTCCGGTTTTGATCTTGTAATATCTGCCGTACCCGGCTTTATGGGTTACGACCTGGTACGTACCGTAATTGAAGCAGGGAAGAATATTGTAGATATTTCTTTTATGGCGGAAGACTACATGGACCTGAATGCATTGGCAGCTGAAAAAGGAGTAACTGCCATAACCGATTGCGGTGTTGCTCCGGGTATGCCTAATCTTATTGCAGGTTATCTCAATGAAATTATGGAAATCGAGAGTCTTGAATACATGGTTGGGGGATTACCAAAAGTGAAAGTTTACCCGTTTTACTATAAAGCGCCCTTTTCACCGGTAGATGTTATTGAAGAGTATACCCGGCCGGCCCGGTATATTGAAAAGGGAAAGCATATGACCAAACCGGCCATGAGCGAACCTGAACTCTTGTTTTTTGAAAATGTAGGAACCCTTGAAGCTTTTTATACTGATGGATTGAGGTCGTTGCTGAAAAACCTGTCACATATCCCTAATATGAAGGAGAAAACGCTGAGGTATCCCGGACATATTAACCTGATACAGGCCCTTAAAACAGCAGGCTTTTTTGAAAAAGACCCGGTTACAATCAATAATACAGCGATCCGGCCGATCGATTTTACCAGTAAAGTTCTGATCAATGACTGGAAGCTTGATCCGGGTGAACATGATTTTACTGTTATGAGAATAAAAGTACAGGGCCAAATGGATGGGAAACCGCAAACTATCATGTATGATCTGTATGATGAGTTTGATGGAAAAACCGGTTTGGCCTCTATGGCCCGTACAACCGGTTTTACTGCAACAGCGCACGCAGAACTGATATTACAGGGAAGGTTTTCCGGGAAAGGGGTTTTTCCTCCTGAGCTTATCGGTATGGATGAAGATTCCTTTGAATTTGTTATGGATTATCTTGACGAAAGAAATGTAAAATACAGAAAAACAGTAAATTAAACTTAAAACCAGCTTTCGTGAAAAAAAAGTCTGATGCCCGCCGGAATTATAAGCAAACTCTTGAATTTATTGGTTACGTAAACTTTAAGGATGCTACCCAGGCCGATTATGATCGTATCGGTTTCATGTCGGGTCTTGAAGTACATCAGCAACTCAAAACAGATAAAAAGCTTTTTTGCCGTTGTCCGGCCGGGAAATATCAGAATGATGATGAATATGATGCTGAAGTGATACGCCATATGCGGCCAACTCTCAGCGAACTGGGCGAATATGACGGAACAGCTCTTATGGAGTTTAAAACCCGGAAAGAGATTATTTACCGCATAAAAAATGAAACCACCTGCACATACGAGGTTGATGATACTCCACCTTTCCCACTTAACCGCGATGCCCTTGAAATAGCCATAGAGATTTCCCTGCTGAAAAAGCTAAATATTGTTGGAGAAGTACATATAACACGCAAACAATACCTTGACGGGAGTATTCCAACAGGTTTTCAACGCACCGCCATAATTGGGGTAGAGGGAGAAATAGAACTTCCCTATAAGAAAATCAGACTTATACAATTGAGTATTGAGGAAGATTCGTGCCGCGAAATATCAGACGTGGGACACAGGCGTATTTACAAAACCGACCGGTTGGGTATGCCGCTCATTGAAACAGTTACTTATCCTGATATGGTAAATCCAAAGGAAGTAGCTGATGCCTGCCAGTTCATCCGGTTTTTAAACAGAAGCACCGGCAAAGTGTTAACTGGGATGGGTGCTGCGCGCCAGGATGTAAATGTGAGTTGCCGCGGGGGTACACGGATTGAGATCAAAGGTGTACCGCGTATTCGCCAGATACCGATTCTCACACATAATGAAAGTTTCCGGCAATGGGCATTGCTTAATGTCAGGTCTGTACTGCATAGTAAAATAAAAAAACCTGAAGCCTGGAAAATGCAATCGCGTCGGCTGGATCCTGAATCTCTTGATCTCAAACCCAGGTTTGCCAGGCTGGTGAAAGAAAATGACTGGCACATGTATGCAATTGGTTTGCCGGGTTTCAGGAACATTCTTTCACATTTTACCCAGCCCGGAAAAGTATTTGCCGATGAAATAAGTGAACGGTTAAAAGTAATTGCCTGTATTGAAATGCCCAATATGGATCATGACGAAAGTCTCAAACCCATTCTTGGAGAGAAAAACCTGGCAATAATAAAAAAAATGCTTTCCGCCCGTTCTGATGATGCATTGCTGGTTTTCTGGGGTCCGGAGGAGGATATGGATACCGCACTGGAAACGGTTGAAGAAAGGTGTAAATGGGCATTTGAAGGGGTACCCAACGAAACCCGGAAAGCTATGCCCGATGGTACTACCATCTTTGAACGTGTTTTACCCGGTGCCGACCGCATGTACCCCGATACCGATTCGGCTCCCATACCTTTAAAAGATGATTATATTGATGAATTAAGGAAAAGAATTCCCGTAGTTTCCATTAATGCTTACAGACAAATGCAGAAATGGGGAATTCCGGAAGATACTTATGAATATATTCTGAAGAAAGATCTTTTTCCCGTTTTGGAAAAGCTGATTACGGAGATGAAGGAGGATCCGGTATTTGCAGGTACATTGCTGGGGCACAGACTCAAATATATTGAAGGACAGTTTCCGGCATCAAAAGATTTTCATTATGGCCTTATAACCATGCTGGTAAAGAAAATCAGGAAAAAGAAACTGGATATGGCAATCATATTTGAAATTATGCCGGTTTTGTATCAGCATCCCAAAATGGATTTTGATTCGCTTCTTATCAGCGTTAAATACAAACAATATTCTGTTAAGCAGATTCTTGAAGATATTCCATTTCTGGAGAATAAATATTGTGCTATACGGAAAAGCAAAAGATCAGGTGCCAGAACCGACTGGATTATGGGGCACTTGCGTTCAAAAGCACTCGGGAATATGAGTTTGCAGGAGCTTAGAAAGAAAGTTGGGGAAAAGGGTTGCAGATAATTTACTTTAAATAAAAAAAAGATGGCGGAAGATTATTTTCAGGGCTATAAGCATACAGCACTAAAGGCGCTTAAAAAATATAATGTAAGGGTTTGGGGGCAGTGTAAGATTGAAACTTCCCGGGGTAATTTCTCAGGCACCGTGCTACCCAGGTCTGAAAATGATGATGATACCCATATTGTATTAAAAATTGACA
>SLOJ01000179.1 GCA_007132585.1 Bacteroidales bacterium
AGCAATGCAAGATTTTACCCTTTAGCAGGAGCACAATTGAACCTGATCAATAATGTTCTAACGGCATATACAAATCTAAGCGGAGAGATGCAAAAGCAAACTTTGCGAAATGTAAGCCTTGCCAATCCGTTTATCAACACCAATAGTCCGCTGGCCTTTACAAATAAAAAGTTTGAACTAAAAGGAGGTATCAAAGGATCAATAAGCAGCTTCGCCTCGTACAATGTTTCTGTTGCAACAAGCTCCTGGGGCAACTATGGCTTTTTCGTAACAGATACAACCTTTACGCTTAATAACCGGTTCAATATTGTATATGATAACATGCGGTTGTTCAATTTCCGGGCCGAGCTCTTCAGCAATGTGGGTGAAAGACTGAAAGTACGTACCGGTATCGATTATTTCGAGTATACAACAGAAAACGAATTGGAAGCCTGGCACTTGCCAACCCTGCAAATTGACTTATCAGTAAAGTATAACATACAGGATAAAATAATACTCAGTGCCGATGCTTTTGCGAGAAATTCTGTATATGCAAGAGTATTTGATGAAACAGGAAATGTTCAGCGGAAAGAGATCCATGGCTTCCATGTGGATGCAAACCTGGGAATTGAATATCGCTATACAAAAATTCTTTCTGTATTTTTAAAACTTAACAATATTCAAAATCAACGCCTTGAAAGATGGTATAATTACCCATCACAGAAATTCAATTTCATGGGGGGTGTTACCTATGCTTTTTAAAAAATTTAAGATCACCTTTATAATGTTTAAAAAAGTCCTTTTCCGGGGCTTTTTTTTTTGCGAAAAATGGTATAAAAAAGAGTTTTATTTTGTTTTCGGGAAGTTACTTTTCAACAAACTGTTAAAAACATTGTATAATATTGTAGTTCAGCGTTTTAAAAATATGTTAAAGTGTTGATAAATAGATCGTTTTAAGGCCTGTTTAAAGCCCTGAAACCACTAAAAATGCTTATCTTTGTGGGTTATTCAGAACGTTTAAAAATATGAGCTCAGACAAGAAAGAAAATATTGTAAAACAATTGAGTTATGATGCTACCAGTATTCAGGTACTGGAAGGCCTTGAGGCGGTAAGAAAAAGACCCGCCATGTATATTGGAGATATCAGCACCAAAGGATTACATCACCTGGTTTATGAGGTCGTTGACAATTCAATAGATGAGGCCATGGGTGGTCATTGCGATCGTATTGATGTTATAATCAATGAAGATAATTCCGTAACCGTACTTGACAACGGGCGTGGTATTCCTGTAGATATTCATGAAAAAGAAGGTCGTAGTGCACTTGAAGTTGTTATGACAGTGCTGCACGCAGGTGGAAAATTCAATAAAGATTCATACAAAGTATCGGGTGGATTGCATGGTGTCGGGGTAAGTTGTGTTAACGCCCTGTCAAATATGCTTAAGGTAACTGTATACCGCGATAATAAAGTATGGCAGCAAGAGTATAGCCAGGGTAAGCCACTTTATCAGGTCAGGCAAATAGGTGAAACAGAACAAAGAGGTACAGAAGTAACTTTTCTACCCGATGATGGTATTTTTATTGAAACAGAATATAGCTTTTCTATCCTTTCAAACCGGTTGAGAGAACTTGCTTTCCTTAATAAAGGTGTTCGGTTAACCATCACTGACAAACGAGTCACCAACGAAAATGGAGAATTACTTCATGAAGAATACTATTCAGAAGAAGGTTTGAAGGAGTTCGTTCAATACCTGGATGATACCAGGGAAAAGATCATTGAGGAACCTATTTACATGGATGGTGAGAAATCCGGTGTACCGGTTGAGGTTGCTATGCAATACAATTCATCATTTACTGAAAACCTTCAATCTTATGTAAATAATATCAACACAATTGAAGGCGGAACTCATCTGGCTGGTTTCAGGAGAGCACTTACGCGAACACTGAAAAGTTATGCGGAGAAAATGGGAATGCTTTCAAAACTTAAATTTGACATCAGCGGCGATGACTTCCGCGAAGGATTATCAGCTGTCATTTCTGTTAAAGTTGCCGAGCCTCAGTTTGAAGGCCAAACCAAAACCAAACTAGGAAACTCAGAAGTAGCAGGAGCAGTAGATCAGGCGGTTAGTGAAATGCTTAACTATTACCTGGAAGAGCATCCCAAAGAAGCCAGAACCATTGTTAACAAAGTAATTCTTGCAGCCACTGCACGCCATGCTGCAAGAAAAGCAAGAGAGCTTATTCAAAGAAAAAGTGTATTGAGTTCGGGCGGACTACCCGGCAAGCTTTCCGATTGTTCTGAAAAGAATCCTGAACTCTGCGAGATATACCTGGTTGAGGGAGATTCAGCGGGTGGTACAGCTAAGCAAGGCCGCGACAGAAAATTTCAGGCCATCTTGCCTCTCAGGGGAAAGATTCTTAACGTGGAAAAGGCAATGCCCCATAAGATCTTTGAAAATGAAGAGATTAAAACCATTTTCACTGCTTTGGGTGTTACAATAGGAACTGCCGAAGATTCCAAGGCGCTTAACCTTGAAAAACTTCGCTATCACAAGATCATTATCATGACCGATGCCGATGTGGATGGTAGTCATATTGCAACCCTTATTCTTACTTTCTTTTTCAGATATATGAGAGAGCTCATTGAAAAGGGTTGCGTTTACATTGCTACTCCACCATTATACCTGATTAAAAAAGGTCGTGACGAAGTTTATGCATGGTCTGATGATGAAAGAAGAGCTGTCATTACCCGGATGAGTCCAAATGGTAAGGATTCAAATGTTAACTTCCAGCGCTATAAAGGTTTGGGTGAGATGAACGCTGAACAACTCTGGGAAACCACTATGAATCCGGAGCACAGAAAGTTGCGCCAGGTGGATATTGTTAATGCCGCAGAAGCCAACCGTACCTTTTCAATGCTGATGGGCGATGAAGTACCTCCCCGAAGAGAATTCATTGAGAAAAATGCAAAATATGCCAAGATAGACGCTTAAATATACAAACGTATATTGTGGCTGATACCACATTATTTGAAAGACACTGCCCCTGTTTTATGGTTCAGTGTCTTTTTTATAGGTTTTTTAAAATCAGTATCTTTTAAATTAACTCCTGTAATTCACTAAATGACAAGGATTTTACCAGACTATCCTGCCTAATAAGTAAATTTGCAATTCTCGATTTTTTGTGCTGTAACTTGAGGATTTTCTCTTCCACCGTATTGCGTGTAATGAATTTGTAAACAATTACATTTTTTTCCTGTCCGATCCGATGTGCACGGTTAATGGCCTGTTTTTCCACTGCCGGATTCCACCATGGATCGAGCATAAAAACATAACCCGCACTGGTTAGGTTGAGCCCTACCCCACCTGCTTTTAATGAAATAAGGAAAAGTCTGTTGTCTTTTTCCTGCTGAAAATTATCGATTACCTGCTTACGGTCATTTTCTGATACTTTACCTGTAAGCATACTGAATTTATATCCTGATTCCTGGAAGTAATCACGAAACAAATTAAGGTGTTTTACAAACTGTGAGAAAATCAGAACCTTATGATCTTCTGCCATCAGGTTTTCAATGCTGCGAATAATTTCTGTGTATTTACCGGAAAGATCATCATAATCCTGATCAACAATAGCAGGATGATTGGCAATCAGCCGGAGTTTTGTAAGGCCGCTTAGTATAACAAACCTGGACTTATCGGGCCCTTTGTCTTCCAATCCCTTCAGTATTGAGTTCCTGATTTCCGATTTCCGGGTTTCATAGTATTTTTCCTGCTCAGGCGTCATTTCGCAGTAATGAACCTTTTCAATAAGTTCTGGCAGTTCTTTTGCTACCTGTTGTTTGGTTCTGCGAAGTACAAAAGGTTGTATAAGTTTTTGCAGTTTCTCGCTTATCCGGTTATCCTGCTTTTTCTCAATGGGAACCACAAATTCATTTTTGAAAAAACTCAAACTTCCAAGCATACCGGGATTAAGAAAGAAAAACTGCGACCATAAATCGGTAAGTGAATTTTCAACAGGGGTACCTGATAAAACCAATCGTTGCTCGCTACGCAGTTTCTTAATTGCAGAAAAGATCTTTGATGATGCATTTTTAATGATCTGGCTTTCATCAAGAATAACATAATGAAAATGATAACTTTGCAACATATCAATATCGTTTCTTACCGTACCGTATGTTGTAAGTACGATATGATAACCAGTGAAAGCCGCTGTGTTTGCAGGACGAGATGTGCCAATGTGTTGGAAAACTTTTAAACCGGGAGCAAATTTTTTTATCTCTTCCATCCAGTTATGCACCAGTGATAAAGGCATTATAATGAGAGAACAGCTTTTTGGGGACAATTGATTATTACCAACACCAGTATCATCAAATAAATCAAGCTGCATGCCTGCTGAAGATACATTCTGTTGTACTTCATAGAATTGATTTCCAGATTGTTTTTCATGGAAATAAGTATCAGACAATACAGCCAGGGCTTGTAAAGTTTTTCCCAATCCCATGTCATCGGCCAGGCAGCCCCCCAGTTTATTTTTTCTCAGAAAGACCATCCATTTAAATCCATGTATCTGATAGGGTCGCATTTCTACATTTTTCAATGCGGGCAAAGGCAGATCTTCTGTTGTAGAAAAATCGCTGAAGGCCGGAAGTTTAATGCCACTTTCTTTTAAGCCGGCAAGTAAAGAATAGTGATGTTTTTTAATTTGTAAATGGTTTCCTTTTTTTTGAGAAAAACGCATTACATCCTGAAAAGTACTCATCCACTCTTCAGGAATAAGCGCAATGGTTCCATCGGGCAGAATATATTCCCTGTCACCAGCTAATATATTTTCTCTGAGACTGATAAAAGGTACTTCAACACCACCAAACCGGACTTTTCCACCCAAGTCAAACCAATCATTGTTTTCTTCGGGCTCAAGATTTAAATGTGAAACTCCCGAAAAATATTTTTTCTCAAAAATTTCTTTTTCCAACCTGAAGTCCAAATTGGTTAAGGTGGTATGGTTTTCATTGAGCCAATCAATCAGAAAATGAATCTTTTTTTGTTTATTCTGGGGTGTTTCATCACTGACTTTATCTTCAGATTTAATGTCGAGAAAGGGACCTTCTTTTAAACTCAAACCCAGCTTTACTAGCAGCTGGGTAATTTCTTTTTCATAATCAATATCCCGAATAAGTTTCACAAAGTGGAAA
>SLOJ01000181.1 GCA_007132585.1 Bacteroidales bacterium
AAGAAGCGGCTGAAATTCATATAAAATAAATAAACCTTCCGGGTTTAGCTTTTGCAATTAGCCACGGATATCGAATGCCATAAGGGCATTGCCTCTGCGAACGTAAAGAATTCCATCGTTGATAACCAGGTGTGCCCAGTGCTGGTCAGAGCCCAGTTGAATACGTGTCTGGCTAACAACACTGAACCTGCCATTATCAGGTCGCAACAATGCCAGTTCTCCCCTTTCAGTATAGGCATAAAGCATTCCGTCTGCAGCTATTACAGTTCCCACATCAATATCTCTTGCTTCGTGCACCACCTCACCGGTTCCCCAATCTACACCAAACCACCTGCGATTGCGGTCGCCTGAACCATATAAGTAACCATCCACCAGAACAGCAGCACCTGTTTTGGGGTCAAGTTGCGTATTTTCCCAGGCCCTTACTATTCTGCTGCCATCATTGTTTAACGAAAGCTTATAGCCTCCAGTGCCATAACCTGTATATACATATAATTCTCCTTCATGGTAGATGGGTGTATTGGGATGGACATTCCATCTATTACTGAGTGAGTAAGACCAAAGCAATTGACCATTGGAAGCATCAAGGGCAACTACATAATCAGCCATAAGAGCAACAAAAATTTCTCTACCTCCATGATTAAAAAGTAATGGAGAACCATATGAAGATAAAGTTCCTTTACCGGGACTTGACCAGATTACGTTACCATTGTGTCGGTTTAAGGCAACAATATTATTTCTATTCCCACCCGGACAAACAAAAATGACATCACCGTCAACCACCATGTTTTCAGTAAATCCCCAGCGGATATTTTGACCGTCGAAATCGGAGAACAGATTCTTGCTCCATATTCTTCTCTCGCTGTTAATATCTATACAGACAAGCTCGCCATGTCCGGTAACCATATAAAGCAGATTATCGGCAATTACAGGAGTGCTGCGTGCACCGGGATAGCTTGAAGAAAAATCCCTACCATAGGTAAAACGTCTTTCCATGCGACCGTCCATCGACAGGACATAAATATATCCAATATCCCCATCCAGGGCGGAAACAAAAATCTTATTGTGAGCAAAAACCGGAGAAGAAAAACCTTTTCCAAGGTCTTCAAATGCCCATATCATTCGGGGGCCATTGGCAGGCCATGATTTCAGAAGATTGGTTTCGTGATAATGCCCGTCGCGATCAGGTCCTCGCCAGTTATTAAAAGTCTGGGCATTCACAATTTGAAAAATAAGTAAAAAATTAAGAAAAACCAACAGGGAAGTCTTCATAATGAAATGTTTAAGGTTTCAGGTGCATACATATAACATGCTTAATCATATTCACAAAATTAAATATTATGTGATGTGAATGAAACTTCTTAACATTTTCTAACGTCAATATAAAATGATTCTAAATAAGTGTTTGAATTTATTAGAATTACATTTAAATAATTTAAATTTGCTGTAACCCTTCTGAAGTCTTATTTAATTTCCAAAACTATCGTTCAGAAATCCTTTCTACAAGGCTTTTTGGAATTATTTTCTGATGGGGGTTTTCAAAATTATCAACCGGTTCCTGTCCCAGTTTTTTTAATATCGCTTGTCCTTTTTCAGGATGCATAACAAATTCTACAAATCGTTTTGCCAATGTAGGGTTTTCAGATTTACGAAGAATGGTAAGCCCATAAACCATTGCTTCACCGTATTCAATAATAGTTTCTCCGGGGCGGGTTCCCAGGGTTTCAATACTTACACTTCGATACCAGTCGTTAAGGGCAAAATTACCCAGTGCAAGACTGTCAGGCAATTCCAGGTATTCAAGACCATGCTGAATGGCAACACTCTTATAAAGAAAAATATAATCAATGTGGTTATTTTCAAGGAGTGCGATAAGATCAGTTTCTTTGGGTCTTATGTTATCAGTGTCCTTTTCAAGCAATTGCCTTGCAAAACCTTCTCTATCATATTTTTTTTCCGCAAGTTTAATAGTAAACACACTACGCACTCCGCAGGGGTCCATATCAGGATTACTGCGGCCGTATTTTACATTGGGTTTCATAAGGATATCCATCCAGTTGTCCTGATTAATTTCCGATGCATATCGCGAACGAGTGGTATACACAATGGAAAGCTCATTGGTAGCAAACGAAATGTACCAACTTGCATGATCAGGAATGAGCATATTTTCTATAACCATATAATCAGCCGACATAAATACATCGACGGGCGTGTTGATGTCAATTACCCTGCGGGCTCCTGCTTTACTACCCCATGCTTCGGTAAGAATTCTTACATCAGGATTCTCTTCACGGAAAGCCCGGGAGAGTTCATGAACGGGCAAGGTCAGACTTCCGGCGTGGATGATATGGAGTGTATATTTATCATCACTCTTATTAATTTGCTTACAACCAATCAAACAAAACAACAGGAAAAAAGCAATAATTATGCGCATATTCTTTTATAATTGAAAAACATTAAACCGGAAATCTTCAGTCACAAATAAAAGTAAATTCATAGTTACAAGATTGACTTAGTCAAACCCGGGCACTCCTGAATATGAGAACTTTTTGAAAAATCAACCAATGCAAATACCTGGCTCAAGAACACATGAATTAAAAACTTACACCCCCTTGAACCTGAATAACCGGCATACAAGGGGGTGTAACTTACCTGTGATTCTATAAATCATTTTAACTGAAATCTCTCACGGTCAACTGACTGAAAGATTACCAAATGAGAAAGACAGTAATAATAAAGATCAGCTCTGATCTTCCTGAGTAACTTCAATGTTTTCAGCATCAACGGTATAAGCAGGACATAACTCCTTTGATCTGCATCCACTCATACTTATGCCCAGTAGCATCAGGGCAAAAACGGCATAAACAAGTCTTTTTTTCATTTTATTATAATTTTTATTTTAAAGAGATTCAATCGAATATTCATATTATATAATACTCCTGTTTCTCAGGAATGTTACATCAATTCTTTATTAGTTTTAAGATTTCAATATTGTTTTGCGTAAGAAAAACAGCGATTTAAATAACTTCATGCTGTTTTCAGGGCAAAAATAATAGATTTTTTATACGATGTTTATTTTTTAAGGTTTAACACAGAAAAAACCGCAATATTGGGTTTTTTTGTTAAAAACTTCTCTATTGCGGTTATCATTCAGTTAAGTTTGCAACCCTAGTTCACAATAAATTTCACGGGTTGATTTTCTTTCAATCTCATCACTTCCAGCGAATGGCTGTAGTTCATGATGTTTTTAACTACATCTTCTGATGGCTTAACAGCCTGAGCTTCTTCAGCCTGAAGGTTGAAGTAGTTTTCCATTATTTGCATCATTTGTGTTTTTGAGAGATGCCGGGTTTCAACCATATCAGAAAGAAGTTCGAGAAACATAGTTAAATCATTGTCAAGGGTAGAAGAATGTTTCATCAGCATGAATTTAATTGAACCTTAATTTTCAACTGTATAACGGCATTACAATTTCATTTATTTTACACTTTAACAAAATATTTTATCAATTGGAAATATTATGCATCATAGCACCCGAATTGACAATGAATTTTGTATTTTTGCTTTCCTTTAAATTCCTGTCAGAAACAAAACAAAAACGATAAAATGAACGTACACGAGTATCAAGGTAAAGCTTTACTAAAGAAATATGGAGTCCCTGTACCCGAGGGGATCATGGTAAAAGGTGTTGATGATGCCATTAAGGCAGCAAAAAAAATCCAGGAAACTACAGGCAATGAAGTTTGTGCAGTAAAAGCACAGATTCATGCCGGTGGTCGTGGTAAAGGCGGTGGAGTTAAAATCGCCAAAAACCTGGATGAAGTAAAAACCCATGCCGGAAATATATTGGGAATGCAGCTGGTAACTCCGCAAACCAGCGCCGAAGGAAAGAAAGTACGCAAACTCCTTATCGAACAAAACATTTATTATCCCGGACCGTCAGAACCTTCGGAAATATACCTCAGTGTACTTCTGAACCGGGCAACTTCTCGTAACATGATCATGTACTCCCCCCGTGGAGGTATGAATATTGAAGAAGTTGCCGAAGAAACTCCGGAAGAGATCTTCACCGAAGAAATTGATCCTAAAACCGGAATACAACCCTATCAATGCAGGCGTATTGCCTTTAACCTGGGACTGAAGGGAGAAGCCTTTAAAAACATGGTAAAGTTCGTTCCAAAACTTTACAATGCTTATGAACAGAACGATGCAACATTGCTTGAGATTAACCCCCTGTTCAAAACCGCCGATGATAAAATTCTTGTGGCCGATTGCAAAATGACTATCGACAGCAATGCACTGTTCAGACACCCCGACATTATGGAAATGCGTGACCTGGATGAGGAAGATCCCATGGAAGTAGAAGCAGGTAAGTATGACCTGAACTATGTGAAACTTGATGGGAATGTGGGCTGTATGGTAAACGGTGCCGGGCTCGCCATGGCAACCATGGATATTATTAAACTTTCGGGCGGCGATCCGGCCAATTTCCTTGATGTAGGGGGTTCAGCGAATGCAAAAAGAGTTGAAGAAGCTTTCCGTATCATACTGAAAGACCACAATGTAAAAGCAATCCTGGTAAATATTTTTGGCGGCATTGTACGATGTGATCGCGTGGCCGAAGGAATTGTGGCTGCTTATAAAAATATCGGTGAGATCAATATCCCGATTATTGTAAGATTGCAGGGTACAAATGCAGAAGAAGCCAAACAAATTATTGATGAGTCGGGTTTAAAGGTTAAATCAGCCATCTTGCTTAAAGAAGCAGCTGAATTGGTAACTGAGGTGCTTAAATAGGGTAATGGGAGAAGGGAGAAGGGAAACCGGAGACAGGAGGCAGGAGGCAAGAGAGGTAAACAATTTTAAACCATTAAACCTTTCCACTTATTCCCGAATCACTGTCGCTCTCGGTACTTTCGCTTCGCTACAGCAATCTCTAAACTCAATAACCTTTCAACCTTTCAACATATAAACTTATAAACAAATAAACTGAATATTTAATGAAAACCACTGTATTTAAAGATAAGCACGAAGCAATGGGTGGAAAAATGGTTCCCTTTGCCGGATTTTATATGCCCGTTCAATTTGAAGGTATTAACATTGAACACCAAACAGTAAGAGAAGCACTTGGTGTATTTGATGTTTCGCATA
>SLOJ01000023.1 GCA_007132585.1 Bacteroidales bacterium
CATGAAGTAGAAGTCTCGGATGACGGGCGGATTGCAGTTGTATGCAACTATGGAAACCGCGATAATCCCGGCAATACACTTACTGTTTATGATGTTCAAAAAGGAATTTTGCATAAAACTATTGACCTTGGTGAACATACACGACCCCATGGAATGCAATGGGTTGCAGGAACCAACAATTTGCTGGTTACCACAGAGGGTAGCCGGAGTTTAATAATGGTTGATGTTAAAGAAGGTGCTGTTATTCAGGTTATGGATACAGAGGAAGAAGTTTCTCATATGGTTGCGGCAACAAATGATTTCTCAAGAGCTTTTGTTCCCAGCATCCGCACCGGCAACGTTGCAGTTTTTGATCTTGAAACCGGCCAATTGATTGATCATGTTTACAGTGGAGAAGGTGCCGAGGGGATCGACGTAAGTCCTGATGGTACTGAAGTCTGGGTTACCAACAGGGCTGATAACACCATTACCATTTTTGATACACAAACCCTGGATGTATTGGCACAATTGCCTTGCGAGGACTTTCCCATCCGGGCCAAATTTACACCTGACGGTACCCGTTTTTTGGTAAGTAATGCCCGCTCCGGTACCATTGCTGTTTTTGATGCAATAAATAAGCTTCATATGGGAGATATAAAACTTACACCACCTGTTCCGGCAGATACTGATGACGAAAGATACTTCGCCGAATTTGAAGGTACATCTATTCCCATCGGGCTTGTAATTCCTGATAATAGTTATGCCTATGTAGCCAATACCCGCTCCGATGTGGTTTCTGTCATTGATATTGAAAAACTGGAGATAACCGGTCATTTTGATGCCGGCAATGAACCTGATGGTATCAACTTCTCTCATCTGAAACCGAAATTATAATTTCATGGATTACGCGGAAACTCAACCACTTCCAGATCTTTGATTTTTTTACCGTCGATACTAAAACGTAACATGGTAATAACTTTGTGAAAACCACTTTTGCCTGCAGCCCCGGGGTTCATATGCAGGCAGTTGTGTTTTTTATCGTGCATTACTTTTAAAATATGTGAGTGGCCGCTGATGAAAAGCTGGGGTGGTTTGGTTTGCATGATTTGTTTCACTGCCGGAGAATAGTTTCCAGGATAACCTCCGATGTGGGTTATTAATATATCTACATCTTCGCAAAAGAACCGGAGAAACTCAGGAAATTCCATTCGGATTTCTGTTCCGTCAATATTACCAAATACCCCTCTCAAAGGTTTTATTTGTTTGAGTTCTTCAACAGTTTGAATATCACCAAAATCTCCGGCATGCCATATCTCATCACAATTTTTAAATATTCGGGGCAACTCTGTATGAATATATCCGTGGGTATCTGATAAAAGTCCGATTTTTCGCATTAGTAAGTTTTTTGAAGGCAAATATACCAGAGTCATATTTTTTTGGCA
Organism: Bacteroidales bacterium; assembly: GCA_007132585.1. Classification (GTDB taxonomy): domain Bacteria; phylum Bacteroidota; class Bacteroidia; order Bacteroidales; family UBA7960; genus SKVR01. The sequence goes on from SLOJ01000023.1 coordinate 1,422, forward strand.
AAAATAAGGCTTTAACCGGGTTCAATGCATTAATTTTGTATTTTAGCATCTTGTAAATTATTTGCTATGGGTTATACAGCAGAAGGAAAAGAAAAGATAAAGGTTAATGACAGGTATTTTACCAAGTACATAGATTCGGATGAAATTCAGAAAGCAGTTCAGAAAGTTTCAGATGAAATCTATGCTGATTTTAAAGATGAAATACCCTTGTTCCTTTGTATACTTAATGGTTCATTTATGTTTTCATCTGATCTTATGAAAGCATATGATGGTGTTTGTGAGATTAGCTTTATCCGGTTGTCCTCATACAAGGGAACACAAACCACAGAAGAAGTGAAAACACTTTTAGGCCTTTCTGATGATATAAAAGGACGTGCTGTAATTATTCTTGAAGATATCATCGATAGTGGAATAACAATCAATCATTTGCTGGAAGATTTGCAGAAATATGAACCGGCCCATTTAAAAGTTGCTACCCTTTTGCTAAAACCTGATGCCGTAAGAACAGAAATTAAACCTGATTACATCGGAATTGAGATTCCAAAAGATTTTATAGTGGGTTACGGTCTTGATTATGATGGCTTTGGAAGAAATCTTTCTGATATATATAAAATATTGGATTAATATCCGTTTGTAAAACCGGAAAAATCTATTTCAAGGATGCTGAACCTGGTAATTTTTGGTCCTCCCGGTTGTGGTAAAGGAACACAATCGGCTCGCATAGCAGAGAACTTCGGATTGATACATCTGTCATCCGGTGATTTGCTCAGAGATGAGATTGACAGGGGATCAGAACTTGGGCTCCAGGTTCGCAGTTATGTTGAAAAAGGTTTGTTGGTGCCTGATAATATTATTTTGCGAAAAATTTACAAAAGTGCTATCCGGTTTATCAATTCATCAGGAATTATTTTTGACGGCTTTCCACGTACTATGGTGCAGGCAATTATGTTTGACAAATTTCTCAAAAAGAAAAATATTACCTTGAATATGGTCATTTTCATGATGGTTGAAAGAGCTGAGCTCTTCAAAAGACTAAGAGGAAGGGCTGAAGATTCGGAAAGAAAGGATGATAAAGAGAAAATATTTAATGTTAGAATGGATGTTTATGAAAAAGAAACACATTGCCTGAAAAAATATTACATCCGTCAGAATAAACTGCTCAAGGTAAGTGGAATGTACCCGGTTGATGATGTTTCTGAAAAGATTGCCCATGCCATAAACCACTATCGCCAAAAAAACGAAATATTTTCCGATGTAATATAGTATTTGTTTACGGTTGATTGGTTAAATGTTTATTTTCAGCTTCAAGATTACATACTATATAAACCTCAATTTTCATAAATCGTATTAGCTTGTTTCTTAATTCTTAATTAATTATCTCTCCCAATGGCTTCAAACTTTGTTGATTATATAAAAATACACTGCCGTTCAGGAAAAGGAGGAGCAGGATCGGTACATTTCCTGCGTGCCAAATATGTTCCCAGGGGTGGTCCTGATGGTGGTGATGGTGGTCGTGGTGGGCATGTAATCCTTAAAGGAAACAGTCATTTGTGGACACTGCTGCATTTGCGTTATACCCGGCATGTGATTGCAGATCCGGGAAAACCCGGCCGTGGACAGGGAAAAACCGGAGCTCAGGGTAAGGATGTTACCATTGAAGTACCACTGGGTACCATTGCCCGAAATGCTGAAACCGGCGATATTATGGCAGAAATTACCGGGCATGATGAGGAAGTAGTATTATTACAGGGAGGTCGCGGCGGACTTGGCAACATTCATTTTAAATCGGCAACCAATCAAACCCCACGCTATGCGCAACCCGGTGAGGATGAACAGGAAGCTTCCGTTATTATGGAACTTAAGATTCTTGCAGATGTAGGTTTGGTTGGGTTTCCCAACGCAGGAAAATCAACACTGTTATCTGTTGTATCTGCTGCAAAACCTGAAATTGCGGATTATCCCTTTACTACACTGGTCCCCAATCTGGGTATGGTTCCTTATTACGACAACAGGTCATTCGTTATGGCTGATATACCTGGAATTATTGAAGGAGCTCATGAGGGTAAAGGACTTGGACACCGTTTTTTAAGACATATTGAAAGAAATTCTGTGTTGCTTTTTATGATTCCGGTTGATACTGATGACATAAAAAAGGAATACGAAATACTGCTCAGAGAATTGCAAATGTACAACCCGGAGTTGCTCGACAAACAAAGGATACTGGCAATTACTAAATGCGACCTTGCAGATGAGGAATTACTTACAGAAATAGCTCTGAATCTCCCTGACCTTCCTTATGTAATGATATCATCGCATACACAGCAGGGAATAAAAGAACTTAAAGATCTGCTTTGGAAGACACTTAACCAGGATAATGGTTTTTAAAGGGTATTGAAACTAAATTTTATTCCAGAATCTATGCTTGAATATTTTATAAATCTTGATAAGGAGTTGTTTCTGTTTCTTAACGGTCTGAATGCAGATTGGCTCGACCCCGTGATGTTTTATATTACCTGGAAATTTTTCTGGATACCTTTTTACACTTTGCTTCTTTGGCTTTTTTATAAACAATATGGTTGGAAAACCACATTATTCATCCTTTTGTTGGTGATTGTACTCATTACAATGAGTGATCAGCTATCAGGTTTTTTGAAGAAAACAACTCAACGACTCAGGCCTTCGCGCGATGAAAGTCTGAGTGATTTGGTTCATTTATTTGAAGGGAAACGTGGAGGAGGTTTTAGCTTTGTTTCATCCCATGCTGCAAATTCTTTTGCGCTGGCATTATTCGTAATCCACTTGTTAGGAAGCAAAATAAAATTTATTGCACCTGTAATGGTAACGTGGGCTATATTAAAATCTTACAGCAGGATATACCTGGGTGTGCATTACCCCGGTGATGTAATTGGCGGCGCAATTTTGGGTATACTTTGCGCTATATTGATTATGCAGGTTTGGGATTATTTTTACGGAAATTATTTCACAAACATCCGAAAAGAGAAAATCCCGATTAAGTATAATGATTAACTTAATAACCTGAGAATTTGGTTTCTGTTTTTTCAGGAATAACTTTGTAAATAGCCACATTTTTTACGGCAGGTTCATTGTATGAGAAGTCTTTGCCTGCATATTTACGCATAATGATATTTAATGCACTGACTTTTTCATCGTAATCTTCAATGAATTCAACCCTACCTGTAATCAAAACACTTTTATAACGCATGCCATAGCTGCATGCAACCTGTTCGTGCCTGTTAAACAACTGGTGATCAGTGCTGAATGTGACACATACTTCAGGATTGTTCCTCAATACATCGATTTTTTTCCCTACGGGAGCTGAATGCAGGTATACAATACCATCTTCAAATCCAAAATTAAAAGGCAGCACATAAGGTTTATTGTCCTGATCAATCATTCCGAGATAACACACATCACATTTATCTGTTACTTCAAGTGCTTTTCCGGGGTTTGTATAAAGAGTATTTGCCATAATTTTCAGTAAAACGTAAATTCAATGAATAATCTAAATAATACGAGTCATATTAAACTTCATTTTTTACAATAATATTGAGTTCCAGTAATTCTGAAACCAGTTTTCGGGTAGTAACAGGCTTTGCAATATATCCATCAAAACCCTCTTTCATGTATTTTTCTTTGTCACCTGCCATTGCATTTGCTGTAATAGCTATGATAGGGG
>SLOJ01000006.1 GCA_007132585.1 Bacteroidales bacterium
ATGAAAACAGAAAATATATACTGATTGGCCCGGGACGCTGGGGTACACGAGACCGGTTTATCGGCATACCGGTAGTTTGGTCGCAAATATCAAATGCAAAAATCATTGTTGAAGTAAGTATCGAAGACTTTCCATTGGATGCTTCCCTTGGTTCTCACTTTTTCCACAACGTGATATCCATGAACGTAGGATACTTTTCCGTAAAACACAACCACATGATCGATTATATAAATTGGGAAGTCCTTGGTAATACTGAACTCATAAATGAAACTCGCTATTTCAAACATGTTAGATTTACAAAACCCCTTGAAGTAATTATGGATGGCAAAAAGCGGGCTTCGCTTGTTTACATGCCAAAAAAAATGTAAAAGAAAAAAGAAAAAAGAATAAAGGCTAAACTTTTTTGTTTTATTTTACCTTTAATTTCTAAAACAATTTTCTACATGGAAGACAATACCCTGCATATACAGGAATCACAAACCAAATACAAATACAACGAGTTATTTGCCACCGACCGGCATGAGTTTAATGAGATATCTTATCAGGATCTTATGCAGGAACGTATCATCAATGTCCTGCTGATATGCTCCAACTATGATGCTTTTATGCTGGAAGAAGACGGCCGTATAAATGAAAAGATCTTTCTTGAATATACATCAAAAAACCTTCGTTATCCTCCCCAGTTTACCCAAGCCAGTTCATCGGAGAAAGCTTTTGAACTGCTCGAAAAGAAAAAGTTTGACCTGGTTATTACTATGCTTAATGTGGGAAAGATTGATGCATTTGAAATGGCCAAGAAGGTTAAAAAACGTTATGCAAAAATCCCCATTGTTGTACTTACACATTTCTCAAGGGAAGTAACCATGAAGCTGGCTAATGAAGACATGAGTTCAATCGATTATGTTTTTTGCTGGCTGGGTAATCCCGGGCTTCTGCTTGCTATTATCAAACTGCTTGAAGACAGGATGAATGCTGAATTTGATGTGCAAAAAAAGGGGGTACAGGCCATTTTACTGGTAGAAGACTCCGTAAGATACTATTCATCATATTTACCCACCATTTATAAAGCTATTTTTGATCAAACCAATGAATTGATGACCGAAGGGCTTAATGAGCACCGCAAAACACTACGCATGCGGGCAAGGCCTAAAATACTGCTTGCAAAAACTTATGATGATGCTGAGCAGCTTTACAAAAAATACAAAAACAATCTGCTGGGAGTTATTTCTGATGTTTCGTATTACCGGAAAGGGAAAAAAGACAAAGAGGCCGGAATCAAACTGGCACAAATGATAAGAAATGAAGGTAGTAAAATACCCATTCTGCTGCAGTCATCAAATGACTGGGATTACAAAATCATGGAGGAACTGGAGGTAAATTTCATAAATAAGTACTCTAAAACGCTGCTTGTTGAGCTGAAACATTATATCAAAGAGAACTATGGTTTTGGCGATTTTGTTTTTCGTGATCCGGAGCGCGATGTTGAAATTGATCGTGCCAATAATCTGCACTCATTGCAGGTTAAAATTTCGCGATTGAATGCCAAATCGCTTGAATATCATGTAGCTAATAACCACTTCTCGCGTTGGCTAAAAGCACGAGCTCTCTTTTCTATTGCCGATGTTTTTGCTCAAAAAAGCACATCTGACTTTAACAATATTGAAGAAATACGCAGCTATCTGATTGACACAATTGCCAATTACCGCAAAACCAAGGGTCGTGGAATCATCGCCAGTCATATTGATGAATACGCTATTTTTACCAGGCTGGGCGACGGCCAGCTGGGAGGTAAAGCAAGAGGACTGGCTTTTATTGATTCTTTCATTAATAAATACAAAATTATGTTTAAGTGGGATGATGCAATGATAACCATCCCCCGGACTGTTGTGCTAACAACGGATGTGTTCGATGAATTCATGGAAGATAACAATCTGTATGATTTTGCATTATCTGATGTAACAGACCAGGAAATTATTGAAAAATTCGGCAATGCGTCAACCTCCTCACGCATGAGAAAATATGTTAAGGAAATTATTGATGCCATAAGATCTCCCCTGGCAGTTCGTTCATCCAGCTTGCTTGAAGACAGTCACTATCAGCCTTTCGCAGGTGTTTATTCAACTTTTATGATTCCCAACAATCACCACGATGACCGCATCAGATCATATCAGTTGGAACAAGCCATCAAAAGCGTTTACGCATCGGTATTTTACAAGGAAAGTAAGGCGTATATAGAAGCTACATCAAATGTAATTGATGAAGAAAAAATGGGTGTGGTAATACAGGAGGTTTCCGGACGCAGTTACGGCAACCGTTTCTATCCTGCTATTTCAGGGGTGGCGCGCTCGGTTAATTTTTATCCTATTGAGCCAGAAAAATATGAAGACGGCATAGCAAACATTGCATTCGGACTTGGGAAAACCATTGTAGAAGGGGGTATAACCATGCGGTTTTGCCCAAAATATCCGCAAAAAGTACTGCAGCTTTCCGTTCCGGAACTTGCTCTTACCAACAGTCAGAAAGAGTTTTATGCATTAGACCTCGATCCCGAAAAATTTCATTCTTCGGTAGATGAAACCATAAACCTCCACAAATTGCGCATCAGGCAAGCTGAAAACGATAAGGCTCTTAAATTTGTTGCATCCACCTTTGATTACCAGGACCAGATCATCAGAGATGGCATGTATGAAGGGGGTAAAAAAATTATTACTTTTTCCAATATCCTGAGATACAATTCCTTCCCCCTTTCGGAAATACTGCTTGAAATTCTCAGGATCGGTAAAGAAGAGATGAATAACCAGGTGGAAATTGAATTCTCTGTAAATCTTGATACCCCTGAAACCCAACCCCAGATATTTCACTTCTTGCAAATCAGACCCATTGTTGAAACACAGGAAAAGAACCAGGTAAGCCTCAAGTGCCACGACCCAAAAAAATCACTGATTTACAGCCACAATGCATTGGGAAACGGCGAAATCGGTGACATCCACGATATTATTTATGTGAAACCCGATTCTTTTGACCCGGCTGATACCAAGCTGATTGCCGAAACCATTGATAAACTCAATGCGGACTTTGTAAAGAAGAAAAAAAACTACATCCTCGTGGGCCCGGGAAGATGGGGCTCTACCGATCCATGGCTGGGTGTTCCGGTAAAATGGTCGCAGATTTCTGCTGCCAGGCTTATCATCGAGTCAGGGTTAAAAAATTTCCAGATTGACCCAAGCCAGGGTACCCACTTTTTTCAGAATCTTACTTCATTTAATGTAGGGTATTTTACCATAAATCCGTTTTTGAATGACGGGTACTATGATGTTGATTTTCTTTCCAAACAAAAAGCCATTTATGAAGATAAACATGTGCGACACATTTACTTCAAAAAGCCCATGAAAATATTAATTGATGGAAGAAAGAAGAAAGGAGTAGTGGTAAAACCCCCAAGTTGATCATAAATTAACAACCTAAAGATAAATACAGCAACATGCTTGCCTGATGAATTTTTGATGAATATTTCAGGTTCTTTGTTATTAAAATAATGATGCTATTCAAAGAGAACGTACAGAACGTACAGCTAAAACCACACATGCATTAATTATTTAATTTACAACCCGTTACCGTCACTATCTGCGGAAAAATTTATTTCCTGTTTTCCTTTGCTAATCTCCAAAATAAGGCTAATTTCGCCCTGTTAATTGATAAACAATTAACAATATCACCCTTATTACAAACTTTTAAAAAATTTCTCAGATATGAACTTGGAAAAAATTATGGCCGACCTGGAAAAGAAAAATCCGGGTCAACCTGAGTTCCTTCAGGCAGTAAAAGAGGTTTTGGAAACTATTGAAGACATAGTAAATGAAAACCCCAGGTATGAAGCTGCAAACATTATTGAAAGAATCATTGAGCCCGACAGGGTAATCAAGTTTAAGATTCAATGGATGGACGACAAAGGCAACGTACAGGTAAACAGAGGTATTCGTGTACAGTTTAACAATGCCATTGGTCCTTACAAAGGCGGTTGCCGTTTCCACCCCAGTGTAACAGAAGGCGGACTGAAGTTCCTGGGCTTTGAGCAAATCTTCAAAAACAGCCTTACCACCCTTCCTATGGGCGGTGCAAAGGGAGGCAGCGACTTTGATCCCAAAGGGAAATCCAATGCAGAGATCATGCGCTTTTGCCAGGCTTTCATGGCTGAGCTTTATAAATATATCGGCCCCGATACAGATATCCCCGCAGGTGATATTGGCGTGGGTGGCCGCGAAATTGGGTACATGTTTGGCATGTACAAAAAACTGGTCGGCGAGCACACCGGCGTATTTACCGGCAAAGGCCGTGGTTGGGGTGGATCACTGATCCGTCCGGAAGCTACAGGTTTCGGTAATGTTTATTTTGCAGAGGAAATGCTCAAAACCCGCGGTGAATCGATGAAAGGAAAGATCGTTACAGTTTCAGGTTTCGGTAACGTTTCATGGGGATCTATCATAAAAGCAACCCAGCTTGGTGCAAGAGTTGTTACGATCAGCGGTCCTGATGGGTACGTTTACGATCCTGATGGAATCAGCGGTGAAAAGATAGATTACCTGCTTGAGCTTCGCGCTTCCAACCAGGATATCGTTAAGCCTTACACCTATGAATTCCCCAATGCACAGTTCTTTGAAGGAAAACGTCCATGGGAAGTTAAATGCGATGTGGCACTTCCTTGTGCTATCCAGAATGAGCTCAATGCAGAAGATGCGCAAAACCTTGTAAATAATGGTGTAATGTGCGTTTCTGAAGGTGCCAACATGCCCTGTACTCCCGAAGCAATGGAAATTTTCCTTAAAGCGAAGATACTCTATGGCCCGGGGAAAGCCTCCAACGCGGGCGGTGTAGCCACTTCAGGCCTGGAGCAAACCCAGAATGCAATGAAACTGAACTGGACTGCAGAAGAGGTAGAAGCCAAACTGCACCAGATCATGATCAACATCCATGATGCATGCGTTAAGTATGGCAAGGACGAAGACGGATACGTGAACTACGTGAAAGGTTCAAACGTTGCCGGATTTATCAAGGTTGCCGACGCCATGATTGATCAGGGTGTGATTTAACA
>SLOJ01000149.1 GCA_007132585.1 Bacteroidales bacterium
AGAAGAACATTGGTATCAGTCTGGATGAAACCACATCATTAACCGATGTTAATACCATGCTGGAAATATTTGCCCACGCCAACCATAAGGATTTTGAGACTTTCGTTTGCGATCCGGTTGAATGTAAAAAAATAACTACCATTCCGGCTGAACTTACCAGAAAAAGCAAATACCTGCAACAGGGTGTTTTCAATACCTACCATTCTGAAACGGATATGATGCGCTATCTCAAGAAACTGGAGAACAGGGATCTTGCCCTGAACCGTACCATGATTCCGCTGGGAAGCTGTACCATGAAACTTAACGCCGCTGCAGAACTCTTTCATCTGAGCTGGCCGGAGTTTGCGAACATACATCCCTTTGTTCCTGCTGATCAGGCAGAAGGTTATCTCGAGCTGATCCGCAACCTGGAAAATTATCTTTGCGATGTAACCGGATTTGCTGCCATGACCTTTATGCCCAATTCCGGAGCATCAGGAGAATATTCCGGATTGGCAGTAATAAAGGCTTATCATAAAAGCCGTGGCGAAGAACATCGCGATGTTACTCTTATCCCTTCATCGGCACATGGCACAAACCCGGCAAGTGCGGTAATGGCGGGCACCAAGGTTGTTGTTGTAAAATGCGATGACCATGGTAATATCGACCTGGAAGATCTGAAAGCAAAAGCAGAAAAGCATAAAGATAATCTGGCAGCCATTATGGTTACATATCCTTCTACCCACGGGGTATTCGAAGAACATATCCTGGAAGTTACCAAAGTCGTTCACGACAATGGTGGTCAGGTTTACATGGATGGCGCCAATATGAACGCACAGGTAGGTCTTACCAACCCCGCCATTTGCGGAGCTGATGTTTGTCATCTTAATCTCCACAAAACTTTTGCTATACCTCACGGAGGTGGTGGCCCGGGAGTTGGACCCATTGGTGTGGCTGAACATCTGGTTAAGTTTCTGCCATCGCATGTAATGGTAAAAACCGGTGGTGAGCAGGCTATACACGCTGTTGCGGCAGCTCCATTTGGCAGCGCATTTATCTTACCTATTACTTATGGTTATATGAAAATGCTGGGTGGAGAAGGAATGACTGAAGCCACCAGGATTGCTATTCTTAATGCAAACTATCTGAAAGTTGCGCTTGAAAAACATTATAAGGTCCTTTACACTGGTGTCAACGGTTGGGCAGCTCACGAGATGATTCTTGACTGCAATCCTTTCAAGCGTTCCATAGGTATAGATGCCATTGATATAGCCAAACGACTTATGGACTATGGATTCCATGCACCCACAGTAGCATTCCCGGTACCCGGTACACTCATGGTTGAACCTACCGAAAGTGAACCCTTATCGGAACTCGACAGGTTTATTGATGCCATGATTGCAATACGTGAAGAGATTCGTGAGATTGAAGAAGGAAAGGCTGATAAAGACAATAATGTGATAAAGAATGCACCTCACACAGCAAAAATGGTAATTTCAAGTGATTGGGATATGCCATATAGTCGTGAAAAAGCTGCATTCCCCATGCCCTGGTCAGAGGAGATCAAATACTTTACTCCTGTTACACGTATCGATGATGCTTACGGCGACCGCAACCTGGTTTGCACCTGTGAGCCTATCGAGTCTTACGCACAACAGGATTAATAATAAACTGTGTAAAATAAAAGGCCTGTCTTTTTCGATAGGCCTTTTTATTTGAGTCTTTTTTTAGGGTTCTGCCGTGTATCAAAAAATTTAAGCAAAACAATTACTTTTTCATCTTTTATTCTGTAAAAAATTGTAGTTTGTCTTGTAAGAACAAAACTTCTTAAACCTTCAATTGCTTTTTCTTCCTTACCAAGGTTTGGGTGCTCTTTTAATAATTCGAGGAACCTTACAGTTAATCTGAGAAATTTTCTTGCTGATAATTCTCCCCATTCATCCACTAAAAAAACTACTATGTTATCAAATGACCTTCGGGCTCTTTTGGTCCAGAAAACTTTCATAACATATCTTTATATCTTCTAAATACCTCTTTGTTTTCGATGAGTGTTGCTTCATCTTCACTCTCCTCCCACGACAAAATAATTTCTTTTTTCTGTTCATCTGTTAGTGTATCCCAAGCACTGACACAATCCTTTTGAATCAAAGATTTCATCTCGTTATAATACTCTAGCAACAACTGCTCATTATCTAACTGATCAATAAGCTTATGTATATCCGATTTAAGCTCTGCTGTATTCATGTTTTTATTGTAAAAATAAGAAAATCTTCATAAATAATCAATTCTCTATCCAGCTTCTCAAAACAAACAAAACCCCGGAATTTTATTGATTTCCGGGGTAATATCCTTTTTATAATCAAGTCTACAGCAAACTATAACTCACTGCAACACCCACAGTAACAACCGATGCCATTACCATAAGTTTGATGAGAATATTAAGGCTGGGGCCGGAAGTATCCTTGAAGGGGTCACCAACGGTATCGCCAATTACGGTAGCTTTATGATTATCAGAACCTTTGCCGCCGTGGTTTCCTTCTTCCACAAACTTCTTGGCATTATCCCATGCGCCACCGGCATTAGCCATAAAGATGGCCAGGGCAAATCCGCTTGAGATAGTTCCGATGAGCAAACCCGTAATTCCTGCTACACCAAAAACAAGCCCAACGATTACAGGTATTAGTAAGGCTACCAATGATGGCACCAGCATTTCTTTCTGGGCACCCTTGGTAGAGATCTCTACGCATCTTGCATAATCCGGTTCAGCCGTACCTTCCATTATACCGGCGATTGTTTTGAACTGACGCCGCACTTCGTCCACCATTTTCTGGGCAGCACGTCCCACGGCGTTCATGGTCATACCACTAAACAGAAAAACGGCCATCACTCCAAGAAAGATGCCCACGATAACTTTGGGATTCATAAGATGAATTTCAAAATGATATACAAAGTCAATGAAGGCTGCTTCGATGGCAGGAACATCATTAATAAGTGTTTCGGGCATACCCAGGAACTTAACATACATCATTCTTACCTCTTCGAAGTAAGATGCCAGCAGTGCGAGTGCTGTAAGGGCAGCGCTACCAATGGCAAAACCTTTACCCGTTGCTGCAGTAGTATTCCCCAGGGCATCAAGTGCATCAGTACGACTTCTGACTTCTGGTCCCAGCCCGCACATTTCAGCATTTCCTCCTGCATTATCAGCAATAGGGCCATAGGCATCGGTGGCCAGAGTAATTCCCAGCGTTGAAAGCATACCTACAGCAGCTATGCCAATGCCATACAAACCAAAGTTAATATGCTCAGCTGCAAAAGAAAAAAGTTCCGGAGTGGCAAAACCATAGGCCAGTGTAATTGCAACTACAATTATTCCAAGCGGCACAGCAGCGGAAATTAACCCTGTACCCACCCCGCTTATGATCACTGTTGCCGGACCTGTATTGCTGGATGCTGCAATTCTTTGAGTAGGTTTATATGCTGAAGCGGTGAAGTATTCAGTAGATTGACCGATTCCTATTCCGGCAAGCAAACCTATTACAATAGAACCCCAAATACCTATATAATTTGGCAACCCGAGGTAATACAAAATGATGAATGCAAAAACAACAATCAGAACAGCGCTCACATTTACACCAAATCCAAGAGAATGTAATAATTGTTTTTGAGTCGCTCCCTCCTTAGTTCTTACCATAAAAACACCTGCTATGGACAGCAAAGTGCCAATGGCAGCAATGAGCATAGGTGCAATTACGGCATTAAACTGCATATCTGCACCGGCACCGAGGAAGGCAGCTGCACCTAAAAGGGCAGTTGCAAGTATAGATGCTGCAAATGACTCAAAGAGGTCGGCACCCATACCTGCTACATCTCCCACATTATCACCAACATTATCGGCAATGGTTGCAGGATTCCTGGGGTCATCTTCAGGAATACCGGCTTCTACCTTACCAACCAAATCAGCACCCACATCGGCAGCTTTGGTGTAAATACCTCCACCCACGCGGGCAAACAAAGCCTGCGTTGATGCTCCCATCCCGAATGTAAGCATCACAGCGGTAATGGTCATCAATTTATATCCGTCAGCTGTTTCCGGGATAAACTGGTTTAGAATAAAAAACCAGACTGAAATATCAACAAGCACCAATCCCACAACTACCAAGCCCATCACCGCACCACTGCGGAAAGCAAGACGCAAACCCTGATTCAGCGAATTACGGCAGGCGTTTGCTACACGAGCTGATGCATAGGTAGCTGCCTTCATACCGAAGAAACCGGCGAGCCCCGAGAAGAATCCTCCCGAGATAAAGGCGAACGGCACCCATGGGTTCTGAACTCCCAGCCCATAGGCAAGTATGCTGAATATGACCGTAATAACCAAAAAGACAACAATAACTACCTTGTATTGTTGTCTTAAATAAGCTGAGGCTCCTTTGCGCACATGTTCAGCAATTTTTTTCATCATATCAGTGCCTTCCTCATGTTTCATCATCTGCCGGAAAAATCCATAAGCAAATAATAAAGCTAAGGCGGCACTTAATGGTACCAACCAGAAAATTAACGGCATGTTTTCCCTCCTTTAATAATAAAATTAATACTGTGTTTTGTTTTGATTGTTTAGGATGTGAGCAAATTTAAAAATTTATTCCAATTCGCAACCAAAAAGTTTATATATTATCAAAATAATAATTAATGATATACAAATACTTGCTTACTTTACCTGCTTATAATTTTTCAACACGCATTAGCTGATTGCCCGAAAAAAACAATGATTGTATAGAAAAGTCATAAAATACCTTTAAATTTGTAAAAGCACAGCTAAACAGAAGACAAAAATCATCATACGATAAAAGCTACTATTCCGGATGGAAAAAATAAAATTAGAAATATTGGGAATTTCTTATAGTCAATCACAATCGGGTGCTTATGCTCTGATTTTAGGAGAAAATGGGGAAAAAAGGAGATTGCCTATCATTATCGGAAGTTTTGAAGCACAGGCCATTGCCATTGAACTGGAAAAGATGAAACCCTCCAGACCACTCACTCATGATCTTTTAAAGAATTTTGCCCAAACGTTTAATATCATTATCAAGGAGGTAATCATATATAAATTTGCGGAAGGCATATTTTATTCCAAACTTATTTGTTTTGATGGGATAAAAGAAGTAGAAATAGACTCCCGTACTTCTGATGCTGTGGCTCTTGCAGTAAGGTTTAAATGCCCTATTTATACCTATGAAAGCATATTGGGTGCGGCCGGAATTGTATTACAGGATGATGAAAAAGGTCCTGAAGAGGAAACCTTTCGGAATGAACCCGAAGTATCACCATCGGACTATGAAAGTTTGAGTGTAAAAGAACTTGAAGATCTCCTTATGGCTGCCATTGATGAAGAAGCATATGAAAAGGCATCAAAGATAAGAGATGAAATAAATAAAAGAAGATCCTCCAAAAAGTAGAAATTAATTGACTTTGCAATATTTTCCAAATACCAGATTTCTTTAAAAAAAAATTAATAGGTTTGCAAGCATTATTTGCAAACCTTTTTTATTAAAAGGTTTTGATTTTTTCCATTCAAATAAAAAAGACCATGATAATGAGAAAAAAAAACCTGTTTCTATCCTATCCCGTTCATTTATTATTACTTGCATTTATTTTGTTTTCTGCCTGTAGCACTGATGCGGAACAGCCCGAAGCTGTAATCACACAAAACTGGGAACTTAAAACAATCACAGATAAAGAAACCGGCGAAGCCCTGGAAGTAGATGAGGATGAATTTCTCAGTATTCTTAATACTGATGAAAATATATTTAATCTTTCATTCCCTGCTTTAAATATATCTTTCAGCGGATCCTGGACTTTTGAAAACGATACACTGATACTGGTTCCCGACCTGGACGATTTAATTCTTGAAATTGACTCCATAGTATATGAAGCCTCAAAAGGAGAACCTTTTGTAACCCTTTTTAACCAGAATGAGCCCATTGCCCAGATCACGGGCGATATGCTAAAGGGAAAAGAACGCCCCATGTTTTTTGTGGTAGAAGAACTTTCTGAAAATGAACTTATTCTTGCTGATAATAAATATATATACTACCTTGAATACCATCCTGTAGAAACTACTGTTTTTGCTTTTGGTATTACCAATATTATCAGGGGTTTATTTGGAATGCTCGTTTTAATAGCAATAGCGTGGATTTTCAGTGCCAGGCGAAAGGCAGTTTCATGGAAAGTTGTGGGTATTGGACTGTCAATACAGGTGCTCATTGCTTTTGGTATTTTACAGGTTCCTGCCATACAGTATTTCTTTGAAATCGTTGGAAAGATATTTGTTGGAATCCTTGATTTTACAAAAGCTGGCACAGAGTTTTTGTTTGAAGGATTTCTGGATACAGAAACTTATGGTTTTATCTTTGCTTTTCAGGTATTACCCACCATCATATTTTTTTCTGCCCTAACAAGTTTACTTTTTTATCTGGGCATTATTCAGAAGATCGTATATGGACTTGCATGGCTTATGACCAAGGCCATGAAGCTTTCTGGAGCAGAAAGTCTCTCCGTAGCAGGAAATATTTTTCTTGGGCAAACCGAATCACCCTTGATGATCAAAGCCTATTTGCCCGATATGACTAAATCTGAAATCTTACTGGTAATGACTGGAGGTATGGCTACCCTGGCAGGTGGAGTGCTTGCGGCCTATATCAGCTTCCTTGGTGGCGATGATCCGGTGCAACGACTCATATTTGCCAAGCACCTGCTTGCGGCATCTATCATGGCCGCACCCGGAGCAGTAGTTATTACAAAGATTTTGTATCCACAAACCGAAGAGATAGACGAAACCATGGAAATCTCTAAAGATCGCATTGGAAGCAACGTTTTGGATGCTATATCAAATGGTACCGGTGAAGGACTAAGACTCGCAGCAAATGTTGCAGCCATGCTGCTGGTATTTATTGCCTTTATCGCTATGTTTAATTTCATTGTAGGCTGGGTTGGCGACTGGACCAATCTTAATCCAAGAATTGCCGAAATTACAAACGGACAGTATCAGCAATTATCACTGCAATTTATACTGGGTTATACCTTTGCCCCCATCATGTGGCTTATTGGTGTCAGCCTTCCTGATATAACACTGGTAGGGCGACTGCTTGGAGAAAAAATCATTATGACCGAGTTTATCGGTTATGTAAGCCTGGCAGAGCTTAAAGAAATGGATGCATTTGCCGATCCTAAATCCATAATCATGGCCACTTATATGCTCTGCGGTTTCGCCAATTTTGCCAGTATAGGTATACAGATTGGTGGAATCGGTTCACTGGCACCCACACGCAGGGTTCTGCTTTCACAATTTGGTATGCGTGCCCTGCTGGGCGGAACTCTTGCCGGGTTAATGAGTGCTACTATAGTTGGAATGATACTGGGATAGGAAATACTGAGAATTAAATCTGAAGTTTCTACTGAATTCTAATCCTTAAGCTCAGCATACTGTTCATAACAATGTAATATACTTTGATACACAATGTACGCTTTGGTATTCACAATATACTCATAACTCATGTTGCAGAAATCCAGAAAGATATAGTATTCCTGTTCACTTTCAATTCCTGTAAGCCTCTTTATAACATCCGGGTTTACAATCCTTGAAGCTTTTCGGGCCAATTCAGCTTCTTCGGTAACTTCCTGGTATTTGGCCATTTCACGCCCCCTTCGGCTGAAGCGATCATACAATGCCGTGATGGGACCCGGAATTACAAAGCCTACCGCATCGCCGGGATCAGGTTGGAATTCCGTTGAGGGGAGTTGCAGATCCACAGGGGGTTCAGGATCTTCAAAATTTAAAAAAGCGTGCTTGAATTCGGCAAATGTGGCAAAAGGATAAACTTCTACGGCAGGAAGCTGATAAGTTTTATCTTTGAGCGGAACAATAAGTCTTTTTTCACTTTCCCATATTTCAGCGGTTACTGCCAACGTATCAGTGATAAACCCCACAGCCTGTAACAAAATACTATCACCCTTATTGACCATAATTGAGAATGAGCCATCAGTATTTGATGTAGTGCCCGTTACACGGTTTAAATTGATAATGTGTACATTGGAGATCACGGTGGAGTCTCTCTCATCAATCACAAATCCCTTCAGGGGTTTTGACTGTTGACCGGTTTGCGCAATTAATCCTGATGACAATGCCTGAATGACAAAGATCACGAGAGTAAATCTTTGCAAAAATCTGTAAATAAAAACAGAGGAAATAGTCTGCATACAATTCATTTAATAATGTCTTTTCTTCACTCAAGAGACCATATATCTGGCGAGGAACAATTAAAATACCAAAGACATCATATTAGGTTGCAGTTTAATAATTAAAAACGTATTTCAGATCAAACTTATAAATTTTACCTGTGGAAATAATATTTTGTCTGTTAATAAATCTCAAGAAACAAAATAAAACTTAACGCAAAAACATAAATCAATTAACCAAAGCTTAAAGTTTGCATTTAATGCCTTTATAACATAACTTTGAGCGGTTCAATTTCCGGAGTTTTATAAAAAGATACATAATTAAACAGGGTAAACGGAACCCTTATTGATTCTGTAAATTAAAAACCCGGAATTACAAGCTATAATTTCAATATAAGAATTATTATGCAACAATACCTTCAACTGATGCAGCATGTGCTTGATACCGGCGTGAAAAAAGAAGACCGCACCGGTACCGGCACAATAAGTGTGTTTGGTTATCAGATGCGTTTTGATCTTTCGGAAGGGTTCCCCCTCGTTACTACTAAAAAACTTCATCTTAAATCTATCATACATGAGCTTTTATGGTTTATAAAAGGTGAAACCAATATTGCTTATCTGAAGGAGAATGGAGTAAGAATATGGGATGAATGGGCCGATGAAAAAGGTGATCTTGGCCCGGTATATGGTGCTCAGTGGCGCAGCTGGAACAGTACTGACGGACCCATTGACCAGATCAGCCGATTAGTGGATCAAATCAAGACCAATCCCAACTCGCGACGCCACATGGTTAGTGCGTGGAATGTGGGAGAAATAGATAAAATGGCTTTGCCGCCATGTCATATACTTTTTCAGTTTTACGTGGCCAATGGAAAACTTTCTTGCCAGTTGTACCAGCGAAGTGCTGATATTTTCCTGGGGGTACCTTTCAATATTGCTTCCTATGCATTGTTTACCATGATGATTGCCCAGGTTTGTGATCTGCAACCCGGTGATTTTGTGCACACATTTGGTGATGCCCATCTTTACTCTAATCACCTTGACCAGGCAAGTCTCCAGTTAACCCGTGACCCCAGGCCTATTCCCAAAATGATCATAAATCCTGAAGTAAAAAATATTTTTGATTTCAAATTTGAAGATTTTACGCTGGAGGGTTACCATCCACACCCTCATATAAAAGCAAAAGTGGCTGTTTAATCCAAACAATCACCTTTTAAAACTAAAAAAAATGAAGTTAATACTTATTGCAGCTGTTGCCAATAATAATGTAATCGGAAGAGATAACAAACTTCTTTGGCATCAGCCTGCTGATTTGAAGCATTTTAAAAAACTAACCACAGGCCATACTCTTATTATGGGGCGAAAAACTTTTGAAAGTATTGGCAAAGCTTTACCAGGCCGCAGGACCATTATTGTTACCCGGCAAAAAGACTATAAAGCTGAAGGTTGTGAAATTGTACCAGATCTCAAAGAAGCTATTTGTAAAGTGCGGGAAGAGTCGGATGTTTTTGTTGCCGGTGGCGGAGAGATATACCGGCAAGTGATCGGTCTTCATTATGCCAGGCGAATCTTTCTCACCCGTATATATGCCAATTTTGAAGGTGATAGTTTTTTCCCGGATATTGATCCGGAAAAATGGGAACTAATTGATAGGGAAGAGTTTGAGCCCGATGATAAAAACCCTTACCCATATGCGTTTTTAACATACAAGCGAAGAAAGTAGGTTTAGGTTTTTTGCTTTTGTTTACGGGCAGCAGGAAATAGTACATTATTCAGAATAAGCCTGTACCCTGGCGAATTAGGAAATAAATTAAGATCGGTTGGAGGATCTCCCACAAAATGCCGATAATCTTCCGGATCATGTCCGCCAAAAAAAGTAAATGTACCCTGCCCCATACTTCCATGAATGTATCTTACTTCATCTTTTGCCCGGGTCTCTCCCAAAATAGTTATAGTGGGTTTTACAAGATGCCTTTTAAAAGCTGTAGTTTGACCCATAAATCCTTTAATCAAAGTTTCATGGTTTTGAGTAAGCATAGTGGGTACAGGATCCCATTTTGCTGAAAATTCAAAAAGTGAAAAGAAATCGGTACGCTGATCACGCCCGGTTTTGGGTACATCAATATTTGATTTTGCGTATTCGTAAGGGTTGGTTACAATCTGAAAGTCATGGAAAGCAAATGTGCGGGAAAAATCCAGTTTATCCTGTGCGGCAGGATCCATGGGGGTGCCGTCAAATACTTCATGAACTATATCTATTCCTTCAGCAGCCAAAGCAATATCAAGACTCTCAGGTGCTGAACACATGGCAAACATGTAACCACCACCGGCAACAAATTGCTGAATACTTTTTGCAACAGCTAATTTAAGATCAGCAACACGATTGAAACCCAGCTTGCGTGCAAGTTCTTCAGCAAGTTGCACATCGCGATTGTACCAATCGGCATTTCGATAGGCAGCCCAGAATTTACCAAATTGTCCTGTGAAGTCTTCATGGTGTACGTGCAACCAGTCGTACAAGGGCAATACACCTGAAAGAACTTCCTCATCATAAACAGGATCGTAAGGAATTTCAGCATAAGTCAATGCCAGAGTAACAGCATCATCCCACGGCAGACTGTGCGGTGGTGTATATACTGCGATTTTAGGCACCTTATGCAGTACAATTTGTTCCATATTTACATCAGGATGAAGTATTTCATTGACAATAGCATTTGCCTGTACATCAGCAATTACCTGGTAAGAAACACCTCTTACAGTTAACTCCTGCTCAAATGTGGAGTGGTAAGGAAACATAAAACTTCCACCACGGTAATTTAGCAACCAGCTAACTTCCACATCATAAGTGAGCACGTAATAGGCAATGCCATATGCTTTCAAATGATTGTTCTGGGAATTATCCATTGGGATCAGGATATGCGCCGACTGTGCAACGAAAATACTCAGTAGTGTAATAACCAGTGAAAGAAAAAGTTTTTTCATCGTGTTCATAACATAAATTTACTCAAAATATATAACATCGTAAATCTGTGGTAATTTAAAAAAACAAAACTTTTCTGCCTTTATTACGCACAGAAAAGTTTTTTATTATGTTTTTTGGAATGCAGCAGTAAATTGCTCAGTAAATTTCAATTCACTTTTAGATGAATATTATTCGGTTTAAATTCTGCATTTGATATCGTATCCAAGGGATTTCGAACCTAAAGGTTGTCAACATCAAAACGGTACCTCATCATTATCATCGTCATCATTCATCCTGGAAGGAAGGGTAACCACATTTTGCGGTTGTGTGTCGAATGCTGAAGAAGGACGCAGGTCGCCACCAGTATCATAGTCAGCAGATTCATAATCCATAAACTTCGCAAACTTATCAACGAACCTAAGTGACACATCTTCCAATGCACCATTACGGTGTTTGGCTATAATAAATTCAGCCAGACCTTCTGTTGAGTTTCCTTGTTCATCTTCCATGATTTTATAATACTCAGGTCGATAAATAAAGCAAACCATATCAGCGTCCTGTTCAATTGCTCCCGACTCACGCAGGTCGGAAAGTATAGGTTTTTTAGATCCGCCGCGGGTTTCTACTGCTCTGCTGAGCTGCGAGAGAGCTATGATGGGGATATTCAGTTCTTTAGCCAGACTTTTCATCGAGCGTGAAATATTACTGATCTCCTGCTCACGGTTTCCGCTTTTGTCATTACCACCTGACATAAGTTGCAAATAGTCAACAATAACAAGATGGATGTCATGTTGGGCTTTTAAACGGCGACATTTGGCACGAAGTTCAAAAATGGAAAGAGCAGGGGTATCATCAATATAAAGTGGAGCATCAGTAAGGTTGCTGAGTTTTGCATTAAGCTGTTCCCATTCATATTGTTCAAGCTGCCCGCGTTTGAGCTTTTCTGATGCGAGCTCCGATTCACTGGCTATCAAACGCATAACCAACTGCACCCCGGCCATCTCAAGAGAGAAAACAGCAACTGGTTTTTTAAAATCAACCGCTATGTTACGGGCCATTGTAAGTACAAAAGCTGTTTTACCCATACCGGGGCGGGCAGCTAAAACAACAAGATCAGATTTTTGCCAGCCGGCAGTAACACGATCAATAGCAGAAAAACCTGAAGGAACACCGCTTATATGACCTTCCTGATCACGAGAGTTCTCTATTTGTTTTATTGCCTCTTTAACAAGAGATGGCATATCGGCATAATTGCGGCGAAGATTGGTTTCGCTTACAGCAAAAAGTTCCTTCTCCGCTTTATCCAAAATATCAAAAACATCAATAGAATCTTCATATGATTCTCTGATTATGATATCAGATATACGGATGAGTTCGCGTTGAAGAAATTTCTGCAACACAATCCTGGCATGGAATTCAACATTTGCAGCTGATGCAATACGGTTTGTAAGTTGAGAAATATAGTATGCTCCACCTACCGATTCAAGATCACCGTTTTTCTGAAGTTTTTGCGTTACGGTGAGAATATCTACAGGTTCAGAATCTGCAAATAGCTGATGGATTGCACCAAAAATTTTTTGATGGGCTTCTTTATAGAAAACATCAGGTTTTAAAATATCCACAATATTGGTAAGAGCATTCTGCTCAAGCATCATGGCGCCTAAAACGGCCTCTTCCAAATCAATTGCCTGCGGTGGCACCCTTCCGTGATCTGCCATCTGGGCCAAACCTGCAATAGAAATAGTTTTGGCTGTTCTCCTGGTTTTATTACTTGTTTTCTTTTCCGTGTTTTCCATCTGACAAAAATAACCAATCCATTACTATGATTTTAAGAAAACCATGATTATAGTTTTCAACATACCTGTAGGCATGAGTCATTAATGGTTTTAAGAAAAACATAATGTAAGAATCTGATTATATGCAAATTACGCTTATTAGGCTGATTTACAATTCACTGCTCTTCCTTTAATATAAATCCTCTGTATAGTTTAAATTACAGATTCAACATTTTCATCCTTCAGTTCTCCTGCAAAAGCATATTTGAGATACAAACGTGCAGTAGTAACAACATCTTTGTTGCAATAAACTGCTATACGCTCAAGGTCGCGTTCATGCCAGTATACTCTGGCCACATCCGAACCCTGTATATCATCTTTCGGGGTAGGTATACCAAATACAGCAGCCAGCAAAGCCAGAGAAGTATAATTTTTATAATCACCAAACTTCCAGAGTTCCATTGTATCGAGGTGGGTAACTTCCCAGGGTTTTTTACCCTGCAGATTTATTACATCAGGCAGTGGAATACGATTTACCAGCATCCGTCTGGCAATATATGGAAAATCAAATTCGCGCGCATTATGACCGCATAAATAGCTATCAGGTGCATTAAAACTCAAGTTCAGCATTTCTGCAAACTCTGCAAGCAATTGTGTTTCATTATCAGAATAAAATGCTTTGCACCTGAATTTAAGATCATGGTTTTCTTCAAAAAAGAAACCGGCTGAAATACATACAATTTTTCCAAACTCACTGTATATACCCGCTCTTTCATTGAAAAGTTCTTCAGCTGTTTTGTCCTGATCAACTCTTATGCGATCAGCTTTTTTAGACCATAGCTCTTTAAAAGCATCGGGTAACAATTCAAACTCGGGAACCATTGGAACTGTTTCCACATCAAGAAACAGAATCTTCTTTAGATTAATATTTTTAAGCATCGTAAAGCCGTTTTTTAATCTTAATCATTTTTATTACCGGTTACCAGAAATTCTGTTCTGCGATTTCTTGACCGTCCTTCTTCAGTTTCATTTGTCGCAATGGGTTTCGTGTCGGCATAACCGGCATAGGCAAGTCTTGATTTATCAATACCTTTATCAATCAGATAATTAAAAACACTTAATGCCCTGTTTTCTGAAAGTGTCTTATTATAGCTAAAACTACCTGTACTATCAGTATGCCCGCTTATTTCGATTTGTATGCCGGGATTCTGTTCAAGAAAAGTATATAGCCGTTTGAGCTCAACAACAGATTCAGGCAGTAGCTCGGCAGAGTCAAATTCAAAAAACACATTTCTCAAAACAACCGATTCACCTTCTCTGACAGGTTGAAGCGGAACATCATAATGATGAGGATCAACCCCTGTTCTTATATCCTGGAAAGAAAAATTCTCGGAAAAGAAAAGATACCCATCACGCCAGACATTAAGAGCCAGATTTCGCCGAACAGGAATGGGAATGAGAAACTCTCCGTTAACCTGATCGGAATGAGACTGAACCAATATTTCTTCAGAAATAAGATCAACCAGTTCAAAAGCTGCTTTAAGTCTTTTATTGGTAACGGCATCAAACACATAACCCTTCATGTATGTAACAATCTGGGGTCGTGCTTCCTGGTATAGTTCGAAAAAGTAAAGATCAGACCCTCCTTCTCCGCCTTGTTTTTCAGATGCAAAGTAAGCTTCTTTGCCCGATGCTCCAACCACAAGAGATATCTCATCAGCATGCGTATTTATAGGGTAGCCAAGATTAACCGGTTCAACCCATTTGCCATTTTCGTCTTTCCGGGTATAAAACAGATCCATGCCTCCCATACCCACATGTCCATCAGAAGCAAAAAACAATGTCTGATTATCGGGATGTATGAAAGGCGACATTTCCCTGCCCCGGGTATTAATCACCGGCCCCAGATTTTCGGGTTCCGACCATCTGCCGTCGTTTTTTCTTACACTTCTCCAAATATCCATTCTGCCATAGTTTCCACTTCGGTTACTGACAAAGTACAATGTGCGCCCATCAGGAGAAATTGAAGGTTGAGAATCCCATGAAGGTGTATTTACCGGTGGTCCGATATTTACCGGTTGCGACCATTCATCTCCTTCTCTTTTTGCATAATAAATATCGCAACTTCCAAATCCATCGGGGCGGTTACAAGCGGTAAAATAGAGATGCATTCCATCAGCAGAGATACTTTGTGCCCCTTCATTAAACTGTGTATTTATGGGTGGTCCAAGATTTTTGGCCGGAGACCAAAGCCCGTCTTTTCTTGTAGTTATATAAAAATCCTCATACTCGCGCCCCATGTGAATATAGTTCATATCCTCACGTGGCTTTTTACGGGTAAAAATCAGGGTTTGTTCATCAGCAGTAAGGGTGGGAGCATATTCATCATGTTCACTGTTTATGGCATCCCCAAGGTTTTGAGGATCAAACGGAACCGGATTTTTCTTTGCTTCTGTTCCAAAATTGCTTGTCACCAGCAATCTTTCTGCACGTTGACGGGCATTTTCAGGCATAGGGTCATATTCAAGAAACATATTAAGTTTATCCCTGGCTTCAGCATATTTACCGATAGCAAGAGCCGATTCTGAAAATTGATAAAGCATGCCGGGATAAAAGTCGGTATCAATATTAATTGCCTGCTGGTAGGCATCCATAGCTTCTTCATACCGCTCAGCAGATTGAAACATTTCTCCCATCACAATATACGCTTCAATAAATTCCGGATCATACCTTATGGCACGTTGAAAACTTTCTGTAGCTGATTCAATATCACGCATATTGTATTGATGCACTGCATCTTCAAATGCATTGCGAGCCCTGTTATTACGGGTAGTCAATTCTTGTTGCTGCCTTTGTGCATGAAGCTTATCAGTTGGCCAAACCAGCGTAAAAAGTAAAAAGGTCAATAAAAAATATCTGACTTTCAAAGATGACATATTTATGAAGTTATAGAAGTAAAAACCATTGGTAGATCAAAAATATTTTGGTAAACTGTGAATTTTTTATACAAACCTAATAAATTTTTATGCTACAATAAGAAAAAAGAAGGAAAAGGGTTTGAACAGAGAAAATCTGCATTAGGGAATTTTCATGAATTTATGCGACTGTAAAGAAAACATCCACCTTGGATTCTTAAGAATATAATCAACAATTACAGGTAACATTTTTTTGTACCTGCTCCATTCAGGTTGCAAATAAAGCAAGCATTTTTCTTTTAAAAATGGAACATTTTTTTCGGCCCACTGAAAATCTGATTTTTCATAAACAATCACCTTAAGTTCATCTGCCAGCTGAAGCAAATCTTTACGTGGACTTTGCTGCATTTTCGGAGAAACACATATCCAGTCGAAAGAGCCACTTAACGGATAGGTACCCGAGGTTTCAAGAAAAATGCTTATTTTATTCTCCCTGAGTTTGTTACAGAGCAAATCAAGATTATACATAAGAGGCTCACCACCTGTAATCACTACTGCTTTTGCAGGAATAGCATTTACCTGATCTATAATTTCATCAACAGATGTTAGAGGGTGTACCGAAGCATCCCATGCTTCTTTTACATCACACCAGTGACATCCCACATCGCAACCTCCGATACGAATAAAGAAAGCTGCCTTACCGGTGTTGTATCCTTCACCCTGTATGGAATAAAACATTTCCATTACAGGTAGTAATAAACCCTGGTCAAGATACTTTTTCTGACTTTCAGAAAGGTTGGATAATTTACAATTTATCAATTCAGGAATAGATTTCTTTCTTACGGGCTTTGAGTGTATTCATAAGCAATGATACAATGGTCATAGGACCTACACCTCCGGGAACCGGGGTAATATAAGAACACCTGGGAGATACCTCATCGAATTTCACATCACCTTTTAAACGAAATCCCGATTTTGTTTCCGATGATTCCACGCGATGAATTCCTACATCAATAACAACAGCACCTTCTTTAACCATATCAGCAGTAACAAACTCAGGCTTTCCGATGGCTACGATGAGAATATCAGCTTTTGATGTGATTTCCTTTAAATTCTTCGTACGGCTATGACAAACGGTTACAGTGGCATTGCCCGGATTCGTTGTTCTTGACATTAAAATACTTACCGGCCGTCCCACAATATTACTGCGTCCCAACACAACGCAGTTCTTACCTTCGGTTTCAATACCTGAACGCTTCAGCAATTCCATTATTCCATTTGGAGTAGCCGAAATATATGCAGGCAGGCCAATGGCCATACGACCCACATTTACCGGATGAAACCCATCCACATCTTTATCAGGCTTTATGGCCTGTATTACTTTTTCCTCATCAATATGATCGGGAAGAGGCAGTTGAACTATAAAACCATCAATTTCAGGATCATTATTCAAAAACTCAACTGTTTCAAGCAGTTCCTTCTCTTCAATATGGTTTTCAAACTTATATGTAGATGAATCAAACCCTACTTCTTTGCAAGCTTTGCCTTTACTTGCCACATATGTTTCGCTGGCCGGATCATTGCCTACAAGAATAGCAGCCAAATGCGGGGGCCTTTCATCAGCATCAAACATTACCTTAACCTGCTCCGAAATTTCCTTCTTTATTTCTGCTGCTATTTTTTTTCCATCAATTAGTTCCATAGTCTTTGATTCTTTTAAAGCGTGTTTTAATAAATTTCAGTGAAAAAGCAAGAATGAAAGTGTTATTTATTCATACCGGGAACACCCTTCATCAT
>SLOJ01000182.1 GCA_007132585.1 Bacteroidales bacterium
AATGATCTCGCGCTTGGCGGCGGCATCGGTCTTAGAATGGATTTTAATTTTTTTGTTTTACGTATAGATGCAGCCACACCATTGCGCGATCCTTCGCAATTGAAAGGCGAAAGATGGTGGCCTGAATTCAAACCCAATTTTAATCTGGGTATCGGATATCCTTTCTGATGGAGAAACATCAATTCATCGGAAATCCCGGTATTCTTCATTATCAAACATTTAACCAGTAGCTTTGATAAGAAACTTTCATTTATGATTGACAAAAAACAGTTTACTGATATTTTTTTGAGAGAGTTTCCCTATGAACCCACTCCGGATCAGTATGATCTTATTGATAAACTTTCGGGTTTTTTAATGGCTCCCCGGCCTGATGCTTTATTCGTTTTGAAGGGGTATGCTGGTACAGGAAAAACCACTATTGTTTCCAACCTTGTAAATGTACTTCCCCACCTGAAAGCCCACAGCGTTTTGCTGGCACCCACCGGACGGGCTGCTAAAGTAATCAGTGGTTATTCAGGAAAGCCTGCTTATACAATTCACAGGAAAATTTACCGCTTGCGCAGTCAGGGCGATGGTACCGTAGCTTTTAAGCTTATTCCCAATAAGCATGTGAATACTCTTTTCATAGTAGATGAAGCCTCTATGATATCTGATTATTCTCCGTCGGAAGATCATAATGTTTTCGGATCAGGCAGCCTGCTGGAAGATCTTATTAGCTACGTATACAGCGGCGACAACTGCCGGTTAATTCTCATTGGTGATACTGCCCAGTTGCCCCCGGTAAAACGGATGGAAAGTCCCGCATTGAATCTTCCTTATCTGAAAAGTTCGTTTCATTTTCATATCTGGTCGGCAGAGCTGAAAGAGGTTGTCAGGCAGGAAGCCGGCAGTGGAATACTGCACAATGCTACCCTGGTTAGAAATGCAATTGGCAGCAAAAAAGATGAAAAACCCGTGCAGGTGAAATTCTCGCTTGATGGATTTGGCGATTTCCGGCGTCTGGAAGGTCCTGAAACCGCCGATTATATCAATGACGCGTATTCATCAAGGAATTTTGGAGATACCATTGTGGTTTGCCGCAGCAATAAAAGGGCAAACCTTTATAACAAACACATCAGGCAGCGGGTGTTGTTCCAGGAGGATGAGATTTGTGCAGGAGATTTGCTAATGGTAGTAAAGAACAATTATTTCTGGTTGCCTGAAGAATCACAGGCCGGGTTTATTGCCAATGGCGATATCGTAGAAGTGAAACGCATACAAAAAATCGAAGAGCTTTATGGTTTTCGTTTTGCCCACGTTACCATATCCATGCTCGATTATCCCGAACAGGCCGACCTGGATGTAATTGTTTTTCTCGATACGCTTGATATTGAAGGGCCATCACTTACATTCACTCAAACAAATAAATTATTTGAAGAAGTAAGCCTTGATTACCAGGATGAACCCACCAAAAGAAAACGACTCATCAAAACCAAAAACAATCTCCACCTGAATGCATTACAGGTAAAGTTTTCTTACGCAATTACTTGTCATAAAGCCCAGGGCGGTCAATGGGAGAATGTTTTTGTGGAAATGGGTTATATACCCGATAAAAATCCCGATACGGAATATTATCGCTGGCTTTATACAGCTCTTACCCGGGCTACCCGGAATCTTTACCTGATGGGGTTTTCCGATAACTTTTTTGATGAACGGTAAAAATAAATTATGATTATGAAACATTACCGACCTGTTATTTATCAGTTACTGCCCCGCGTTTTCAGCAACACAAAAACCGACGGTCTGAAATTTGGCACCATACATGAAAACGGTTGCGGCAAACTTAATCACATCAACAACTATGTAATTCATCAGATCAGGAAACAGGGCTTTACACACATTTGGTTTACCGGTATTATAGAACATGCTACATGTACCGATTATGCAAAATGGGATATACCGGCAAGCAACCCTAGGGTAGTTAAAGGCCGCGCCGGGTCACCCTATGCCATAAGAGACTATTATGATATTGATCCTGATCTGGCCGAGAACGTACCATCACGCATGAATGAATTTGAACAGCTGGTGCAACGATGCCATAAAGCTCATATGGGCCTAATCATGGATTTTGTGCCCAATCATGTGGCCCGTGAATACATTTCTGATGCTACACCGGATGGAATTGCCGCATTAGGTTCTGCAGATGATTCAACTCAGTCTTTTT
Source organism: Bacteroidales bacterium (assembly GCA_007132585.1). Taxonomy (GTDB): domain Bacteria; phylum Bacteroidota; class Bacteroidia; order Bacteroidales; family UBA7960; genus SKVR01. The sequence goes on from SLOJ01000182.1 coordinate 2,204, forward strand.
CGCCGGGCAATAACTTTTATTACCTACCCGGGCAGTCTTTAAAATTACCTGACGAAATAAAAAACCTTCCTTATAATCAGGATTCTGATACTGATAATTATCATGAATCGCCTGCCAGGGCAACCGGCAATGATCGGTTCACCGCTTCACCGGAAATAACCGACTGGTATGAAACCATAAAGCTGAATTATGGTGTAGATTACCTGGATAACCATAAAAAGCACTTTGATCCTATTCCTGATACTTGGCATAAAATGCTTGATATATTGCTTTTCTGGGCCGGGAAAAAAGTGGATGGTTTCCGCTGCGATATGGCAGAAATGGTACCCGTAGAGTTCTGGAACTGGGTCATCCCCAAAGTGAAGGAAAAGTATCCTGATATGTTGTTTATTGCTGAGATCTATAACCCCGATGCATATCTGAATTATATCGAATACGGAAAATTTGATTGTTTATATGATAAAGTTGGGTTATACGATACCCTGAAAAATGTGATGGCTGGTCACGCCCATGCCCGAAGCATTACAAATGAATGGCAAAAACTTGATGGACTCGACAGGTATATGCTTCGTTTTATGGAAAACCATGATGAACAGCGTATTGCATCAGTACATTTTGCCGAGAATGCCCGGGCAGGATTGCCGGCAATGGCCATTAGTGTATTAATGAACACCGGACCGGTAATGCTTTACTCAGGGCAGGAAAGTGGTGAACCGGCCGAAGGAGAGTCAGGTTTCAGCGGCGACGACGGGCGAACCAGTATTTTTGATTACTGCAGTATGCCCGGGCATTTGAAATGGGTTAATAATGGGAAATATGACGGGGGACAGTTCACCAAAGAACAAAAGAGAATATTCAAATTCTATACCCGGCTGATGAATCTTTGTCATCATGAAGTATTCCGTTTGGGAAATTTTTATGACCTGATGTGGTGTAATGAAGACAATGAAAATTTTGATGGAAAATTTATATATGCTTTCGTAAGATATTATAAGGATAAGGTCTTTTTGGTAATATCAAATTTCCATAAGGCAGAAAAGAGAAATATCCGTGTCAGATTTCCGGCTGATTTAATGGAAAAATTCAACGCAAATAACCTGAGTAGAGTAACAGGAAAAGATATTCTGGAAGGAAAGGTGAAAACACTATCAACTACTGAAAAAATTCAAAACACCGGAATAGATCTTGTTGTAGAACCCCTGTCAGCCTATGTATTTTCTCTGAAGTTTGAATCTGAATAATCTAATAAGTATTTGAAATTCAATCGAATTAATTGCGTTTTATTGTTAAAATTTTATAAAAAATATATTCTTTAATAAACCCGGACCAAAGTTTGATGTTAGTTACATGGTTTTTTTTAAACCAAATTTAATTTTTTATATTGTTCGGGGGTTTTATTATAATGACTACTTTTGTACCCCTAAATTATTTTTAACCAATAGATTACTAAAAAACCAGGATTATGACTTTTACCAGGAAAACCACAGGCGCAATTTTAGCTTCAATTTTGTTTGCCATTTCATTCGTTTTTATTCAGCCTGTAAATGCTGTTTCTAACCCTCCGCAAAATGGAGAACCCGAAGAAGAAGAAGAAATAACCTTCCGCTTTGAAGATGAAGTACTATTGAACTTTTTTGATGCCAATCAGGAGATCAGTCAATTACAAAGACAAACCCAGGAAAGAATGGCCGAAACAGTGGGTCAACTTGGCCTTACATTAGAAAGGTTTAACCAGATTGCCCGCGCCAATCAGATTGGTGCCCTTCAGGGTGGTGCATTCACCGATGATGAAATAAATGCTTTTAATCAGCTTGGCCCCCAGATCAGTCAGCTTCAGAGAGAACAGCGAACTATGATCACAACACTTCTACAGGAAAAAGGATTTTCTACCACCTCTTACCAGGATGTTCTTAATGAATATCGCACCGACCAGGATTTACAAACTTATGTGCGTGAATTACTGCGCGAAAGAAGAAGACAAGAGATTCTTGAAGAAAGAAGAAGAGAAGCTGAAGAAAAAGCTCTACAGGAACAGGAAGAAAACTAAAAATATTCTTACCATATTTCATTAAAACCCCGGTTATCCGGGGTTTTTTTATGGGATTTAACCGGCATGATTATTCAAGAAAATGATACTTTCGCCGCTATGCGGCTTGGGATAAAATATGCGAACAGGTTTGTAATTCCCCCATCCTGAAAGATTATAATATCATTTGCCCTGGATGTCAACCCGGGGATTTATGGCGAAAAAAAGGAAAAGCGTTGCATGAAGTTCTGCTAATAGAACCACATAAGTTTTGCAACGCAATGTATTACTGTTGGAAATATCTGGACAATTAAGTGAAAAATAAAAAATAAAATTTTATTTTTTCAAATAAATGCATAAATTTGCAAACTGAATGTATAAATATGCAATAATGTATAAAACCGAACGGCTTCTTGAAATTCGCAGAATTATCCAAAACCAGAAGATTTCCAGTCAGGAAGAGTTGTTGGGCATACTGAACGATAAAGGGTTCAGCTATACCCAGGCTACCCTCTCGCGCGACCTCAAATACCTTAAAGCCGGTAAAATGCCTGATGACCAAAAGGGGATGATCTATGTATTACCCGGCAATACAGGTCAGCATTCATCTTCAACAAAAACAACGGAAGCTCAGGTTGAGCAACCCCTCGGATTTATTTCGGTTGAATATACATCCAGTAATCAAATGGCAGTAATCAAAACCATTCCCGGGTTTGCCAGCAGTCTGGCCTACCGGATTGACGAGATGAACGCTTTTGAAATTATAGGTACCATTGCCGGTGACGACACCATCCTGGT
>SLOJ01000224.1 GCA_007132585.1 Bacteroidales bacterium
AATACCATTGAATTGCTCCTGCATTGTAATCTTGTTATTAAGCATCAGTTTGGAAAGAATGTAGCCCAGTTTGAAAAATCTTTTAAATACAAACAGCACGACCATCTTGTTTGTACCGAATGTGGTAAGGTGCTTGAATTTTGCGATCCCCGACTTCAGGAAATACAAAATTCCATTGAAAATCTTATGGGTTTCAATGTTAGCCACAGATCCTTTACTTTTTACGGTTTGTGTAAAAGTTGTGAACAATTGAAGAACAACTAAAATAATACTTTATCTGCGAAATCTTGTGTACTGATTGGGTCAGTTACATAAAAATAAATTACTTTTGAATTAAATTCTAGAGCCGGTCTTATGCGGCTTTTTTTGTGTTCAATCCCCTAACTTATTTAAATTATAAAGATGAGAAAAAACAAAGCTGATGTGCTCCTTGGCCTTCAATGGGGTGATGAGGGAAAAGGAAAAATTGTAGATGTTCTTACTCCTGATTATAATATTATTGCCCGGTTTCAGGGTGGGCCAAATGCCGGGCATACCCTTGAGTTTGATAATAAAAAATATATTTTGCACACAATCCCCTCGGGTATCTTTCATGAAGATTCTGTGAATTTGATTGGTAATGGAGTGGTAATTGATCCGATGATATTCAACAAGGAGCTGCGCAGCATTAAGTTACCTTTTGATATCATGAAAAAGAGATTGCTGATCTCCCGGAAAGCGCATCTGATCATACCTTCTCATAAATTGCTCGATGCAGCTCTTGAACATGCAAAGGGTGAATCGAAAATCGGAAGCACTCTTAAAGGAATAGGACCGGCCTATACTGATAAAATAGCACGTGACGGCCTGCGAATAGGTAATTTATTGCAAAGCGACTTTCGGGAGCAGTATGAAATACTCAAGCAAAATCATTTACATAAAGCCAGGGCACTGGGTTTCGATATCAGCACGGTGGAGCTTGATTGTCTTGATTTTGATGAATATGAAAAGAAGTGGTTTGAAGGAGCTGCCAGGCTGAAAGAATTCCCTGTGGTAGATTCGGAGATCTTTGTTAATAAATCGCTGAATGACGGTTTACGTTTATTGGCAGAAGGTGCCCAGGGTTCATTGCTGGATATTGATTTTGGTTCATATCCTTTCGTTACCTCATCTAATACCATTGCTGCCGGAGCTTGCACAGGACTGGGTCTGGCTCCCTCATCAATAGGAGTAGTTTATGGCATCTTCAAAGCATATTGCACCCGTGTGGGAAGCGGACCATTTCCCACAGAGCTTTTTGATGAAAAAGGACAACTGCTCCGCGAAGAGGGCAATGAGTTTGGTTCAACAACAGGACGACCCCGCCGTTGCGGATGGCTTGATCTGCCTGCTTTACGTTATAGTGTTATGATCAATGGTGTTACATCTTTGATCATGACCAAAGCTGATGTGCTAAATGGGTTTGATGAATTTAACGCTTGTATTGCCTACGGTTATAAGGGTGGCGAAATCGATTATATACCCTTTGAGTTTGACTCTGAAGAAATAAAACCTGTGTATAAAAAATTTAAGGGATGGAAAACAGATCTTGGCAGGTTCAGTGATTATAATGATCTGCCGGCAGAGCTTTTGGATTATATTGCTTACATTGAAGATTACACCGGTGTAGAAGTATCAATAGTTTCAACAGGTCCCGACCGTTCTCAAACACTTATCAAATAAGAATGTAAAGATCAGTATATCTGATTTGTAATAAACGGCCTGCTTATCCCAAATATCAGGATGCATCTAAAACTCAAAAGATTGCATCCTGTTTTTATTTAAACTGATTATAAATTACAGAAAATCAGGCTCTTCCTTCGCATATATTAGTGCTTTTTCTTCTAAATAGCTTAATTTTGATTCAGGTTTAATGTAGGATGAACCAGAGGGGAAATACATCCAGCAAGTTTTAAATATTTATTATTATTGAGAAAAAGCATTATGGAAAAAAGCATTAAAGGAACCCAAACCGAGCAGAACTTACTGAAAGCATTTGCCGGTGAATCGCAGGCCACAAGGCGTTATGAAATGTATGCCAAAATTGCAAGGGAAGAAGGTTATGAACAAATCGCAGGATATTTTAAAGAAACCGCCGATCAGGAAAGGATGCATGCCAAAAGGTTTTACGAATACCTGGAAGGTGGCATGGTTGAAATAACTGCATCTTATCCGGCCGGTAAACTGGATACGACAGCTGAAAACCTTAAAGGTGCTGCAGCAGGAGAAAAAGAAGAATGGTCAGAATTGTATCCCGAATTTGCACGCATTGCCGAAGAGGAAGGATTCAGAAGAATTGCAACAACATTCAAACTGGTAGCAGAAGCAGAAAAAAACCATGAAGAAAGATATCTGAAGCTCCTGAAGCGGGTAGAAGAGGGGTCAGTATTTCAACGACCCAAAAAAGTTAAGTGGTATTGCCGCAAGTGTGGATATATTTACGAAGGCGAAAAAGCTTTGAAAAACTGCCCGACCTGCCAGCATCCGCAGGCCTATTTTGAAGAATGGGTTGAGAATTATTAGATTGTAACCGTTGTTTTTAAAAAGGGTGCTGTCTAAATAGTGACTTGCGGTCGTTGAGCAGTTCGATGAACTCACTGTAACACCTGTCGAAACGACAAAAGAATATCAAATAGTTATATAGGCTTCTTCAAGCTCAGCGTCCAAAATTTCCAAGGCATTTGAGACAGCCTCTTTTCTTATGGCCTTTTTCTGTCTTATTCCATCATCAGGGCAACGCCTACGGCACCCAAACCGGCACTGATGGCCAGAACAGGGGAAACCTCCATGATGTACTCAGGTTTTAAACCTGTAATTGCTTCTACTTCCTTTGCATACCATTTTGCCGTTTCGGGATCTCTTGCGTGTACAATGCTGTAGCCCCAAATCTTTTTATCACCAATATATTTTGTTACGTGATTAAGTGTTTTTTTCAGACTGCCTTTGTAGCTGAAAGCTTTATCAAAAAGAACTGCTTTACCGTTTTCATCGATGGAAATAATGGGTTTGGCGTTTAGCAAAGAGCCTATAAATCCTTTTGCAGGGCTCACCCTTCCACCTTTCACAAAGGATTCCAGCGATTTAGCTCCCACATATACTTTACTTTTGCCAATCCATTCCTGCGATTTTGCAATGATTTCATCATGGGTCATACCCTCCTCAATGGCACGGGCAAGTCTTAAAGCGATCAATCCGAATGAAGCACTGGTTTGTTTTGAATCCAAAACATCTATACGCTTATCTTTATTGTCGCGTGTAATACTTTCTGCAGCTTTTTTGCTGTTTGAATAGGTACCGCTCAGCACGCCTGATATATGCAGGGCAATGATTGATTCATAGTGAGTAGAAAGGTAATTCAGGGTGTTACTGATATCCTTGATTCCAGGTTGGGCTGATGTGGGATAAACATCTGAAGTTTTCAGCAAATCAAAAAATTTATCCTGGGTAATGGTAAGACGGTCTAAAAACTGGCTTTCACCAAAAAATACGTTTAAAGGAATGACATGTATCTGATGATGATCAATTTCTTCCTTTGGGATGTCGCAGGTTGAATCAACCACAAGTGCAATATCATGCTTACGCCGGTGCGCAATATCATTCTGCTTTACCATATCATCAACTTTCTGATAGAGAACTGTGCTTACATCAGCAAGGTGTGAAAATACCACTTCGGGTTCATTCGTGTGAATATGGATTCGCATGCGCGTTTCAGGCCCCGCCATAACCAAAGAGTCGCCCATATTGCTTAAAAATTCCTTTACAGCTTCTTTGGATGACTGATTCATTGAGATCAGTGCTTCTGTACAAAACCTGTATTCTCCCTCCTCATGTTCATCAAAAATGCTAATATCCTGTTCAATGGTTGTCGTTTTAAAGCTCAGTATTTTCTTTACATTTTCCTTATCAAAGATCTGGTTAATGCCCTCCAGAAAAATCACGAATCCCTGGGCCCCTGCATCAACCACATTGGATTTGGCCAGTATCTTAAGCTTCTCAGGGGTTTTTGCCAGAGATTCACGGGCTTTTATCAGAGACTCATGCATCAGGTGTTCAAAACTTTCGTATTTGTCTTTAACGGTATAGATAAATTCTGCCCATTCACGCAAAACGGTAATAATGGTACCTTCAACCGGGTTGGCAATGGCCTGGTAGGCATAATCTACTGCTTTCATGGTGGCATCGGCGAATGACTGCATAGTTATTTCCTCCTGGTCTTCCAACTCGTTGCTCATGCCATAAAGAAATTGTGCTATAATTATTCCGGAATTTCCCCGGGCCCCGGTAAGTGCAGCCTCTGCAATTGCTGTTGATGTGTGTTTAATATTATTGCTTGGTGCAGTGTTTTCAACTATGGACCGGAATGTTGATGCAAGATTGGTACCCGTATCGGCATCAGGAACAGGAAATACATTGATCTTGTTCAGCATCTTCTGGTTCTCAAATACATTGAATGCACCTGCCAGGAAACTGTAATACAGTCTTTTTCCGTCAAGAACATTGTCTTTACCGATGGTAATTTTTTGATCTGTCATGTTGCTTTTTATGTATGTTGATATCAGACGCTGTTTGAACTTAAGCGCTAAATATCATAATTTGTCCGAGCCGGCAAAGATAAGTTATTTTTGAGAACCTACCATTATAAATTAAACACATATTTAATACAAAAGATAAAAAAGGGTCTCATTTGACGACCCTTTCTGCTGATATTAAGGATTATATTCAGTTTGTTTATTTAAGAATTTTTTGGACTATAGGGGTATAGGTCCTGAAATCTTTGGGGATTATAGAGATGCATGATTTCATATATAGCATCAAAAACATCTTCCGCATTGGGGTTTGAGAAATAATCCCCATCTGTACTGTAGGCAGCCCGGTGATCTTTGGCAGTAATGGTAACTGGTTTTGCATCCAGGTAAAGGTAACCGTTCTGCTCTTCCAGCACTTTTTGCATCATATA
>SLOJ01000015.1 GCA_007132585.1 Bacteroidales bacterium
CACGGGGGTGGGAGTGAGGCTGTTGTATGATTTTTTGAAGACAATGGCTATTGGTTGATAGGTTGTGGGTTTATGAGTTTATGGGTTTCTGTTTGATTACAGGCGTTTCAACTTTTAAATTATTTTCCATATTATATGAACATCGAAGAATTTCGTGATTTCTGTCTGGCCTTCAAAGGCGTAACAGAAGAGTTTCCATTTGATGAAGAAACCCTTGTTTTCAAGGTCATGGGAAAGATCTTTGCCCTGGCCGATGTGGATAACTTTGACAGCGTAAACCTGAAATGCGACCCGGAACTGGCGCTGGAGCTGCGTGAAAAATATCCCGGCGTTAAGCCCGGCTATCATATGAATAAAAAGCACTGGAACACGGTATTGGTAAATGCCGGCATATCAGATCAACTCATCAGGGATTGGACCAGACATTCTTATGAACTTGTTGTTAAAGGGCTTCCGTTAAAGATCAGGAAAGAAATGGAAAGCTAAGGATATTGTAAGCTTGAAACCGCAAAGATCGCAAAGTTTTTCGCAATGAACGCAATGATGTTCTCAGTCTTTAGCGTGCTTTGCGTTTCCCTGGCGCACTTTGCGGTTCCGGAAAACATTTGAACCCGTAAGGACAGGAATTCGAAGCTTGGTTTCCCGGTATCCTATCATTTGACCAAAAAAGGAGACCACCTCCTGGCAATCTCCTTCTCTGATTATTTATTTACCGGTAGCCCGGCTGAATTTTTAGTTCATATGCTGCTGAACCACTTCAATTACTTCGGGCAGGTCCATGCCGAGTTCTTTGAGGTGTTCGATGGTGGGTATACCATCTTTGGTCCAGCCGCGGCGCTGATAAACGGCATCGAGCAGTTGTTCGTAGCGGTTTTCACGGTAAGTGCGCAAGGCAGCCATTTTCTCTTCAGTGGTTTTTCCTTCGGGATCAAAACCCACATCTTCTTTCAGCTGCTTGTCGTATCGCTCCTGGCGTGATTCGTATTCTTCTTTTGTAACGGGTCCGCAGGCACGGTAGGGCTGTGCATCGTGGATGCGCTTACCATAGCCTCGGCGCAGGTTAAATACACGCTGGAAGTTATACACGCGCTCGCTCTGGCGGATCATCTCCTCTTTGCTGAAAGGCTTGCCGGTAACCGCTTCAAAGATGGCCACATAGTTGTCAACGTGCTCGGGAATTTTGTGGGGCTCGTCGGTGAGTTCATTGCCCTTGGGCACCACATCATTCCAGCAAAGCTTGCAAAGCCCTACCAGTCCGAACCACGTGCGGAACATGGGGAAGTAGTGTAATGCTTCGGCCTTGTCCTCGAAAGAGGGGATCTGGTTGTTTACCATGTCCATGAAGATCAGCCATGCTTCATCGTGCTGGGGACCTTTGTTGGTCATGGCATAACCACCCTGCTGCGCCAGCGATTCCTTGGAAACATACTGTGAGTATTCCAGGCCTTTGTTCACCATCCCTATATCATTCAGGAATTTGGGATCGGCATGATACTTCTCAATAAAATATTCTTTCATTTTCTTCACGCCCATACCGGCAACCAGTCCGAATCCTTTGCCGCGAGCCAGCTGGTGCATCAATTCGAGAGCTGCTTCATGGTTGCCGAAGTTCAGTTCCAGCCCGCCCGTTCTTTCCTTGTTCAGGATGCCTGCTTCGTAGCATTCCATGATGAAAGCCACCACGGTGCCCCAGGTGATGGTGCAGATACCGTATGTATCGCAATAGAAATTTTGTTCGATGATGGCTTCCGGGTCAAATATTCCCAGGTTGGCACCCAGACCTGCGGCAGTTTCGTACTCGGGTCCGTCAACAATAACGGCGTCTCCTTTGTATGGGCCTGTTTTCAGCACGAAATCATCCACACCTTTGGCGCATGACATGGCACATCCGATCCAGCAACCGTCGGGTACGTTTTGTGTAAAGTACTTGTCGCGGAACACGTTACTGTGGATCTTCAGTCCGTCGTCATGGCTTCCGAATTTGAAGTTGTGTGTGGGCAACAGGTCGTAATCGTTCATTACGTTAACGATGTTGGCAGTACCTTTTTTACGCATCTGGCACTGGAAATCATCGAGTTCGCGCATTTCCTGCTGGTATTTGCGGCCTCTTTCCTTGATGGTATCAAGGTCGGCAACATTGTTCAGGTTTCCTGTTACGCCTTCAATCCGTGATACGATGGCTTTGATACGCTTATCGCGCATAACGGTACCTATACCGCCACGGCCGGCCTGCTTCAGCCGGATCTTCTTACGCTTCATGTCGTAGAAGGTGAAGTTCACCATGCCGATGAGTGAGTTTTCAGCAGCAGCGCCAGTGGAAACAATACCAATATTTCTGGCATCTTTCTCATCTTTGGCAAACAGTTCGGTAAGTTCTTCCGCAAGCACATGAGTGTCTTTTGAGAAGCCCGGATCTTCTATGATCTCGATCTTGTGGTTCTCACCATCAATAAAGATGATGACATCCTTTTCGGCTTTGCCCTGGAGTTCCAGTGCATCGTAACCCGAAAACTTCAGGAAGGGGCCGAAAAAACCACCCACGTTGGAGTCCATTACAGAATCCGTTTGCGGAGAAATGGTTACCAGTAAAGATTTTCCTGCTCCTGAATACTGGGTAATACCACCCACAGGACCGGATGAAATGATGATCTCGTTCTCCGGATCATCCCAGCGGGTATCGGGTTTGGTGGCATCCCACAGCAGCTTAAGACCATAGCCCCTGCCGCCGATGAATTTTTCCTTCATCATAGGTGGAACTTCTTTCTCTTTGATCTCGTTGCTGCCAACGTTAATGTAGAGAATTTTATCAGTGTATCCTCTCTCGAGGGGCTTCCACTGATAATCAAGCTCTTTAAGCTTTTTGTAGTTTTGTTTTAAATCGGTGATGTTCATACAGTTAATCTCCTTTATATGTGATGATTTTTATCTGGAGGCAAAACTACGAAATTTAAAATTCTGGGGTAGCTTTTTCAGTTTTTTTTAAAAGAATATCAGTGATTTAGAATCGGTCTAAAGTAGCAATAACGGAAAGGAAAAAATATCATAACAAAATACTTTCATCATTGTGTCGACGTTTTTACTAAGATGGAATAGTTTTCAAATACTTTACTCTTTTAATTCCTGTTAATAAGTGTTTGACGTAGTTTTTTGCTGCGGTTTTCATTAATTTTGTAAACAATTTCAGATATAAAAATATTTAACCCGGTTTTTATGTTAAAAAAGGTTTTACTTGTACTAATTGTTCCCTTTTCTTTTGCGGGAATCATGAATCTGTTATCATTTACCTGGATTGCCGAAACTCCTGATCCTGATTATGCTGATGTAATCAGTGAATCTTATGGTGTTTTTGCTTTACCCATTCCGCAGGAGTTGAACTTTGCAGGTGAACCGGTTCCGGTAGATAATTTTGAGGTACTGCAACGATATGACCGCGAACTTCTGGTAAACACTTACTGGCAATCACAAACCCTTTTGTTTTTCAAACGTGCATACCAGTGGTTTCCTGTAATAGAACCCATCCTGGCAGAGCAGGGAGTCCCTGATGATTTCAAATACCTGGCACTTATTGAAAGCGGACTGATGAACGTGGTTTCTCCTGCCGGAGCTGCAGGGTACTGGCAGATCTTGCAATCTACAGGCCGGGAATTGGGGCTTGAAGTAAATACTGAAATTGATGAGCGCTATCATGTGGAAAAGTCAACGATTGCTGCCTGCCGCTTTCTGAAAGATGCTTATGACAGATACAATAGCTGGACACTGGCTGCTGCGGCCTATAACATGGGCCGGTCGGGCCTTAACCGGCAGCTTACAAACCAGCGTTCGGGTAACTATTATGATCTGTTTCTGAATGAAGAAACCTCACGGTATGTGTTTCGCATACTGGCCATAAAAACCATCTTTGAAAACCCACAGGGCCATGGCTTTAATTTCCGCGAACAGGATCTTTATCCACCGCTTGATTACTACACCGTAACCGTAAATAACACGATTGACGACCTGGTCGAATTTGCCCATTCTCATCAGATCACCTACAAAGAGCTTCGTACGCTTAACCCCTGGCTACGTCGTACATCATTGCCCAACCGCAGCGGCAAGGAATACGAGATTAAGATCACCAAGGAAAGCCTTTTTGGCCGGCAGATGATACCCGATATGCACCCGGAGGAGGATACCGATATTCCGGCATCCCCGGCGAGGGAATCGGACTTGTAGTGTAGTGTAGGGGTAATATTATTAAAACTTTCGGGGATTAATATGATAATGTCGCCGCTCTGCGGCTTGGGATGGTTATGGTGTACATTTTTTCTACCATAATTTCGCCGCGATGCGGCTGGGAGGCAGAAAATGATATCAGGTTTGGTTTCTCTATACCCTGAAAGTTTTATTCAGCTATCATGTTTGTCCTTAATTATCCTGATTTTTTTAGGGTTTTGGCTTGTATGAAAGATAGCAACAATGATTATGTAATCACTTTCAACTTCAAAAATAATCTTATAACTCCATTTGGAAACAAATCGATAATTTTCCGGCATATCCTTTAAGAATTCATCTTTCGGATATTTTTCAGGAAAATCATTTAAACTACCGGCAAGTCTGACTAGTTCAGTTTTAACATACCGGGCCGCAGCAACTGAATCCAGGGCAATATAATCATATATTCGATTGAGATTGTCCCATGCCTTCTCGTCCCAGCGAATGCGAAGTTTTTTCTTCTTTACCAATTTTTTATTTCCTTTTCAATATCTTCCTGGCTGATATATTTGCCAGATTTCACACGGTCAGATGCTGCTTTCACGTTTTCCCGCAGATCATCAAAAGAAATAGGGGTTCCGTCTGTATGATAGCCTGCAATTGTCGATGAACGGTATTCTTTGCTCATAGCATGTACCATTTTAAGGAAGGTTTCATCAGCCTTATCAATATAATTGTGTAATTCTTTTCTTAATTCAGAAGTACTCATAGCCC
>SLOJ01000246.1 GCA_007132585.1 Bacteroidales bacterium
ATTTAGGTATAGATTATATAAACGGATCGGGAGATTACAATCCTGCTACACTTACCTTCACCAGTTGGATAACAGAAATGGATTATGTAAATGCTGGTCTTGATATCGTAGCACTTACTTCCTTAAATGAAGGCACCCCGGTTAGCTTAATAGAAGCCCAGGCTGCAGGTAAACCTATAGTTACTACCAATGTTGGTGGTATTGAAGATGTTGTATTACCTTTTGAAACTGCGCTATTGGCTGAAAAGAGCAACACATCGGATTTTGCTGATAAATTACTACAGCTGATAGAAGATGATAATTTAAGAACCCGTTTGGCAAGCAATGGCTGGGAGCATGTCAGGGATAATTATCATTATACCAGATTGGTGAGAGATACAGAAGTACTTTACGATCGATTACTGGAAAGAAAAGTTTCTTACTCCATACCACAATTTGGTTTGATTTCGGAAGCATCATAATTCTTTGGGTTTTCATGGGTTGATGCAATTTTCAGGAATGAGTTTCTCGCTCTCACTTATATTTTTAACCTTTGCTTGTGTTAAAACCCGGTTTTTTCAATCTGAATAACCAAAGCTTTTGTTAATTTTGCAGGCAACCAAGCAGATTTTTAAGTTTCTCAACAAAAAATACGTGAAAAGAATCTGGATTTTTCTCTTAGTCGCTTTATTATTTTCATCCTGTAAGGTGCTGAATCCGGAAAGGATGTTGCGCACGCCATCTGACTATGAATATGCCAAACCTGAAGATGCACGGGTTATTGAAGAATATCGGCTTGCTCCGAATGATCAGCTATATTTCCGTCTGTATACCAATGATGGTGAGAAACTTATTGATCCTGTCAACCCGCTTACACAACAACATTTCAGGGGCGATCACAACTATCTTATTGAGTTTGATGGTTTTGTTAAAATACCGGTTTTGGGTCGTGTTAAACTTAGTGGAATGACTTTGCGCGAAGCAGAAAAATATCTGGAAGGAAGTTTTACTGAATTTTATAACAACCCATTTGTACAACTAAAAGTTACCAACAACCGGGTAATAGTTTTTCCGGGAGGGAGAGGGGGAACTTCGCGGGTTGTGTACCTGGAGAATACCAATACCAATCTTTTTGAAGCACTTGCCATGGCAGGTGGAATAGCTGATGGCAGGGCCAACAGAGTAAAAGTAATACGCGGGGATCTTAACAATCCACAGGTTTTTCTGATTGACCTTTCAACCATTGAGGGGGTTAAAGATGCAGAAATGGTTTTACAGGCAAATGATATCATTTATGTGGAACCCAGGGAAAGAGTACCCCAAAGAATTATGGAAAATATAGGACCCTACCTTTCTTTACTTTCCGCGGCATTAATAATTTACTCAATATTCAGATAAGCTGATGACAGATCCTTCGGTAAAAAAAATTTCAACAATCAATGATGAACTGGATATTAAGCTTTTTCTTTATATCGCTAAAAAAAATATCCTTTTTCCGGTCATTTTTGTTTTGATTGCTATAGCCGGAGCCTGGCTTTATCTCAGATATACACCACCGGTTTATCAAACATCTGCAATTTTACAGTTGGGTGCACAATCAGAAGCCACCCGCATTCTGCCAACACCTGGAATTTACGAAGATGATCTTGCCAAACAAATTGAGTTATTGCGATCAACCACATTTCTTCAAAGGGCTTTGTCAAGGTTGCCTCTTGAAGTATCTTATTATTCGCAAGGTCGTGTGCTAAACTATGAACAATACAGAAATACTCCTTTTTCGGTTGAATTTACCATTAAAGATTCATCCATTTATGGCGTTCCGGTTTACCTGGATTTTGAAAGTCCTGATAATATAACTCTTTCATATAGCAACAAAGGACAGCAACGTAGATTGGAGATAGGGGAAAATAGCCGTGCCAGCCTGCCCGAAATGGATATTGCAATTAAAATACATAATTTCAATACCATCAGGGAGCAGCAAAGTCTTTTCAGCAGAAACTCTTTCTTCTTCGTTTTAAATAATCCTGAAAACCTTGCATCTGTTTATAGTCGCGATATTAAAATCAATATACTGAATTCGGCTGCCAAAACCATTCAGATCAGTTATCAGGGAACAAATGCACAAAAAGCTTCTGATATTGTAAATAGTATTGCCGAAGAATTCAGTATCTACGATCTTGAGAAAAAAGCGGAAAGTGCTAATAATATCCTTGAATTTATTGACCAAAGGCTTGATATCCTTTTTGATCAGCTTTCTGAGTCAGAGATTGAGCTCCAGGAGTTTAAAAAAGAACATGGTATCGATGAAGTTACACTTACTCCTTTGCCAACCCTTCAGGGGCGCATTGCCGATTTTGAAAATCAGTTGGTAATGCTGGAGATGGAAAAAAGCATCTTCACGGAAATTGAGAAAAGCCTTTTGAATGAAGATCAGGATGTGGATGTGTATCGATTGATCGCCATATTGGCAGGTAGTGAGTTTAGCGGAAATATTTCAGGTATGCTGTCAACACTCCAGGAACAATTGCTTGATCGTGAGCGGCTGTTATACGAAGTAACTCCTGAAAGCAGACAAATAGAATCGCTCAACTATCAGATAGATATTCAAAAAAGAATTCTTGTTGAAAGCATCAATACCCTGTTAAGCAATCTTAACAGCCGGATAGATGATCTCACCGCAAAAATTGAAAGTTACGAAAGCTATATTTTCAATCAAACCGGGCGATACAGCCTTATTGAATACAGTATGCTGCAGAGAGTATATTCAATCAATGAAAGGTTTTATAATCAACTGGTTGAGAAAAAGGCCGAATATTCTATTTCCAGAGCCGGCTTTGTTTCGCAAAGTGTTATTCTTGAGAAATCGCGTGCACCGGGCAGACCGATATCTCCCATACCAGGAAGTATATATGCAAGTAGCCTGCTTGCGGCTGTTTTTCTGGGACTGGGAGTATTTTTACTCAAGTATCTGTTTTATAATGAAATTCCTTCACTGCACGATCTTCTCAAATACACACACGCACCCGTCATTGGAGTAATACCAAAGTATAAAAATGAAATTCCATCCAATCAGTTATTGGTGCTGAAAAAGCCCAAATCGCTTATTGCAGAAGCGCTGAGAGCTATCAGGACAAACCTCCAGTTCATTGACAATGAGCCTGGTTCAAAACTTGTTGCGATAACATCCACCATTTCGGGAGAGGGCAAGACGTTCTTCGCCATGAACCTGGCAGGAATTCTTGCATTCAGCGATAAAAAGGTTATTGTGATTGATTTTGATATGCGTAAACCCAAAATTCACAAAGGTTTTAATGTGGATAATGTGAAAGGAGTAAGTACGATTTTATCCGGTATCGATGCCATTGACGATTGTATCCAGCCGTCGAAAGTTAAGAATCTTGATTTTATCACAGCAGGCCCTGTACCACCAAATCCTTCAGAACTTATTCTTACACCCAGAATGGATGAGATGATGGAATACCTGAAAACCAGGTACGATTATGTTATTGCGGATAATCCGCCTGTAGGTATTGTTACAGATGGAATGAAAAGTATTCTCATGTCAGATTATCCGATATATATTCTCAAAGCGAATTACTCGAAACGTGTATTTATACAGAATATAAACCGAATGATATCAGAAAACCATGTAAAAAACCTTTCGGTTGTCCTTAATGCTGTTGATAAGGAATATTCAAGCTATGGATATGAAAAAGGATTTTCGTATGGCTATTACTATGGCGGATATGGTGCAGGGCACGGTTATTATGATGATCAGCATGCAATGGAAAGAAAAGGCTTCTGGCGGCGGCTAATCAGTCTGAGAAAATAAAAAAAAGGTAGATGATGAAAGTTCAGCAAACAGGATTTGAAGGTCTTTATATAATTCAGCCCTCCGTATTTGAAGATAAAAGAGGTTACTTTTTTGAGTCGTGGAATCAGCAAAAATTTCGTGATCAGGGACTTGATTTTGATTTTGTACAGGATAACCAATCCATGTCGGCAGCCAATGTACTCAGGGGGTTGCATTTTCAGGTTCCGCCGTGGGAACAGGGCAAGCTGGTTCAGGTGACTCAGGGATCTGCTCTTGATGTGGTGGTAGATTTAAGGAAAGATCAGCCTACGTTTGGGCAGAATTATAAACTTGTTCTTTCTTCCAGAGAGAAAAATATGTTATGGATTCCCCCCGGTTTTGCGCATGGTTTCCTTACACTTGAAGATAATACATTGTTTTTCTATAAATGTACTCAACTCTATAACAAAGAATCGGAAAGGGCTATTTTGTGGAATGACCCACAACTCAATATTGACTGGGGAATTGAGAATCCGGTTGTTTCGGAAAAGGATAAATCAGCAATGAACTTCAGGGATTTCAATAGCCCGTTTTGATTTGTTTTAAAATTATCAAACTGAAAACGATTTTAATAAATGATAGAGAACCTGCCACTCATATATGGTGTTTTTTTTATTCTGGCACTTGTTTTCTCTTTGATTATCAATCGCTTTCTGTTAAAGTTTGCCAGAACTCTGGGAATCAGAAATACCAGTGAAACCATCATCCGCTGGAGCCCTACTTCCAAACCCTCGCTGGGTGGAATTTCTTTTTATATCATTTTTCTTTTTTCAATCATTCTCATTTCGTTCCTTGTACCCGATGGTCCCGATTTCTTTATATTGAAATCACTGGGGATACTTGCTGCGGTAACGGTAGGCTTTTTGCTCGGGTTGTTTGATGATGCATATAACACCCGACCCCTGATCAAATTTTTTACCCAGGTGGGGTGTGGAGTAATTCTTATCGTTACAGGAACCTATATTGATATATTCAACAACCAGACCCTGAATTATGCTATTACCCTTTTCTGGGTAGTGGGTATGATGAACAGTATCAATATGCTCGATAATATGGATGGAATAAGCAGCATTGTATCATTCTTTATCC
>SLOJ01000001.1 GCA_007132585.1 Bacteroidales bacterium
ATTACGCCATCACCCGGAAGGTGCTTCTTATCCATGTCAAAATCCCTTGCGGCATGCTCTACAAATAAATCATACTCATGGAAAGAGTTCGGATCGAGCAATGCAATAATTCTCTCCCTGGCGGTCATTTTTCCCAAAGATTGTTGCTTCTCAATGGCCTTAATTCCACCACCGAGCAATGCTCCCTGCATTCGCTTTTTTAAATCCAGTGTCTTGTGTTTAATCGACATATCAGTTGGTTTTTTATTTTAATTTGCTAATTAATCCCAGTAAATGCAGTATATCTGCTTATTCTTTCAGCCTTTTTGAAAAAATCAGTCAAAGTAATGAAAAAAAAATGAAAACTCCGGCCTTTTTCTTAATCAAATATTTTATCCAAAAGGGCTTAAAATCTCCTGTTTTTCTTATTTCGTTCGAATAAATCTGATTTAAGTAATTAGCTTCGCTGAGCTCGCTTTTCAAGCTCGGTTGGTTAAATACCTGCCTGCCGGCAGGCAGGGAACTTATATGAATGACCTTATCCATTCTATTTTGTGAGGGGTGCTCATGTGGGTTTCTAATGTGATGAATTAAAATTTTGGATTTACGATAAGTTTCTGGGTTGATGTATTTTGATTATTTGATACTATGATAAAATAAATACCGGGTTTCAGGAAGTTTATATCAAATTCTGCAGTCATATTTTCATTTGTAACAGAATGTCTTTTGTGTAAAACTATTTGTCCGGTAGCGTTAATAAATTGAATATCAACCTGGTTATGTAAATTTTCCAGCTTAATAAATACCTTTTCAGCAGCCGGATTGGGGTATATGCTAATGATTTGATCTGCAATCCCTTCGGTAACTCCTGTAGGTGATTCAATAAAATTTGCAAACACCTGGGCCTGGGTTTCAGGCATGGTAAACTCGTAGATTATATCAGTGGATAATATATGACCTAAAGTATCGGTCCAGTTTAAAAATTTAAACCCTTTTTGGGGTACTGCTCTCAGAGAAACGAGTTCATCTTCTGCATAATAACCTGCGCCCTGAATTGTACCTCCCAGGGCAGGAACGATATCCACTTTAACAAAATCGGTATTCCTGTTTGGATCATAACCGAATAGGTGAAGAAGGTCATCGTTTTCGGGATTGAGCCAGGGTTGCAGGGATGTTTCCGGTGTTGTTCCGTTTGATTGCCAGTGCCTGTAAAATTTGCCATAAAAATCGGGCAGGTCCGGGTTTGTGCAACTGGCTCCACCCCCGGTGAGGGTGCCAATGATCAAACCATCCTGATCAAACAATGGAGACCCGGATGACCCTCCCTCAGTAACACCATGACCTGATTCGGTTTCTGTCCAGACAGTTCTCCAGAAAGCACCGGATAATCCACCACTAAAAGTTGCCGTTGTGGTTTCATCCGTGAAGGTAGAGATTTTTTTGGCATCGCCTGAAGGATGATGAATGGTAACTCCCTTAGGGGCAGGGCGTGATGATAAGCTCCAGCCATTGTAATAAGGGTTCCAGCTATCAGGAACGCTCTCTTCCAGTTCAAGCAGTTTAAAATCGGTACCACCCTGTAAAGCTGCTTTGGCAAGGATGGTACTTCCTGTGATAACCATAGTATCGGGAACATTGCCCGAATTGCTGCATCCTTCATATTCATTATTGAAGTAAAACTGCCATACAAGAAGATCCTCTTCACTGGCATTTGCACCGCAATGATCTGCTGTGAGAAAATAAGGAGCACCGTTTTCAAGGGTATTGTTTACCAGCGAGCCACTGCAATTAAACCAGTTATTACCCGAACGAAGCAATATGCGGGCCACACCACGTTTTTGTTTTTGCCACATGAAACCTTCATCACAGTTGATGTTCACATTGCATGGGCCTGAAGATTTTTCGGCTTCTGTATCAAGAAAAATATAGATCAGTTCATCAATAAGAAAAGAAGGTGGATATGCTGACAGTTTGGTACTGATATATTCTATAACAAGTTCATTTCCGGGCATTACCTGCGTAGATAACAAACCATGGTATCGGTTATTATTGTTGGTAAAAGCTCCGGTAAAATTTCTTCCCGAAGGTTCGTAAATAAATAATTTATCGGTTCCGTTGATCCGTAATTCAGAAAATACTATTCCCAGTTTTACTGCTCCGGGTACTCTAACCCTGAGTTGCCATATATTAAGACTATCGTGGAGGATAATATTTGATGCAGCTTCAGAAAAATCAATATTTACAGGAATGGAATATCCAGCATGCAGAGGTTCTTTATCACCTGGCTGATCAAGGGTAACAGAATGGGGATAAAAAACGTAAGGGTTTAATGCACTGATATCGGTATTATATTTTATACCTGCAGGCAATTCGTTGGTACCTATCTGCGCTATCAACTGATTGGTAATTAAAAAAAGCAGTAAAATATAGAATACCGGTGCACGCATGATTTTCAGGTTATTTGTTGTCAGATCATCAAAAAAGCGATGCCATAGAATGCCCATTACAAACCTACCGATTTTTTTTAATTAAAAAAAATGAGAAATACTTAAGTTACATTCACAGGTTTTTATTTTTCAGAGAACGGGAGTTGGCGGGTGGATTTTCTTTCCCTTAGCTCAACCTGAAATATTTTAACATCAGGTTGTTTAGATCCCTCAGGGTTTGCCAGTCTGTCAATAAGTAAATTCATAGCTTCCTGCCCCATTTGGTAACCTTGCTGTTCAACGGTGGTAAGCGGAGGGTCAACCATGGTGGCGATAGGATCGTCACCAAAGCCGGCAATGGCAATATCTTCGGGTATATCAAATCCGTTATTTTTTAAAAGGTTCATAACTGCCACAGCAGTAAAATCATTTACTGCAAAGATGGCATCGATATGCGGGGCGATCTCAAGGATCTTGTCGCGGTTTTCATCCACCTTTACAGGTGTATCGCAAGTGATGATCAGTTCCGGGTTAAAATCGATATGGTTTTCTTTCAACGCCTGGAGATAACCCTGTTGTCTGTCGTGGCCGATAAGCAATTGTGGTAATGTTCCAAGATGTAAGATCCTTTTACAGCCGGTTTTTATGAGATGCGAAGTAATGATCCTGGCTCCGTTGAAATCATCGGTAATAACCCTGTCAGTTTCTATCTCTTTGCAGATCCGGTCAAGAAAAACCATAGGAATCTGGTTATTATAAACGCTTTTGAAATGTGAAAAGTCTTCGGTGGTTTTACTTATGCAAACCAGCAACCCGTCAACACGATGGTCCATTAATGCCTGTACATTCATTTCTTCGCGGCTGAAGTCTTCATTCGACTGGCAAATCATGACTCTATAACCCTTGCTGTACGCCACATCTTCAATACCACTTATGATTGATGAGAAAAAATGGTGCACTATCTCAGGAATGATAATACCAATGGTGTTGGAAACCTGTTTTTTTAAACTCAGGGCAAGGGCATTGGGCCGGTAATTGACCTTTTGGGCAAATGCCTTTATTCTATTACGGGTACCTTCGCTTATATCGGGGTGGTCTTTCAAAGCTCGCGAAACGGTTGATGCAGAAACTCCCAAAGCCTTTGCAATATCGTTTATGGATGTGAGATGTGGCTTCATTTGTTTTCTTAATTTACTACAGACTCAGTGAAGCGTTAGCAGGCATTAAAAATACGAAAAATACCCGAAGCTTGCGAGATTATTTAAGACAATAATGATGTCCTGAAAGGCATTCACAAATCAGAAATTCTCACATGTTACCAGAAAACAGCATTCATAAATAGTTAGTGGAGCCAAAACACTTTAAAATAAAGGTATAGGTAAAGTTATCAGATTTCGGTTATGAAAAGTTTATAGAAACAGATGTTAATTGTACGTTTGTTTTTAATGAGTTCAGAACATTTTCATACAATATGTTGTTAAGGTTGCTAAGATTTAGTTAATCGCAAACGATACCGCAAACGTTTGCGTTAAAAAAGTGTTCAAATTATTGATAGTCAGACATGAAAATCATTGAAATCTCGTTTTTTTTTATACTTTTGCTAGTCTCAATGATACTGAGGAAATTCACATAAACTTTTTAATCAAAATTGGATACAGGTTATTTTTTCAAATGTAATCAAAAGAAGGAATTCTGACGATTTGTGGGAGTCTGGGAAAATAACTAAAAAGTCTGATAAAAAAATGAGACCGTCTCAAAGGCCAGTTATAAGCTGGACGCTGAGCCTGTCGAAGCGCCTGTTTAACTGATTGCTGGTAGTCGTTTCAACAAGTTCATCCACCAGAAGGCCTATTTGAGACAGCCTCCATAAAATCTTTTACTTAAAATTTAATTATTAATCAAAAAATTATTCAACATGGTGAAGAGAATTGCCAGATTATCTATTCTGCTGTTTATGGCCATTGGTTTGACTGCTTACGGGCAAACAGGCCGCATAAATGGTACTGTGGTCGATGCGGCCACAGGAGAAACCTTGCCGGGAGCCAGTGTTTTGGTTGAAGGAACCACTACAGGCTCTATAACCGATTTCGACGGGAGGTTTGAGTTTTCTGCGCCTGCAAGTGATTTAACTGTTGTTGCCAGTTTTGTGGGCTATTTGCCAAGTACAAGGCAGGTAACCCTGACTGCAGGTGAAACCCTAACCATCAATTTCGAACTTTCTTCCGATGTACAAATGTTAGAAGAATTCATAGTCATTGGCTATGGGGTGCAGAAACGGTCAGATATGACCGGTGCTGTAGTTAGTGTTAGTGGTGATGATATGAATCGTGGTGTTCTTACCGATCCTATTCAGGGTTTGCAGGGGAAGGCAGCCGGGGTAATGATCAGCAAACCAGGAGGTGATCCCAATGCAGGATTCTCTGTAAGGGTAAGAGGTGCCTCATCAATTGCAACAAGTACGTCCCCTCTCTATGTTGTGGATGGAGTCCCCGGTGTTGATCCTACTA
>SLOJ01000064.1 GCA_007132585.1 Bacteroidales bacterium
GAGACAGATCGCTGGAACAGGCTTAATCCCGAAAAAACGCCTCGTCTTACATATATAGAACAATGTCTTGAAGGTGATGAAGGTTTATGTATTGCTGCACATGATTATATGAAAGCCATACCAATGACTGTGTGCAGGTGGTTCCCGGGTGTGCTTACTGTATTGGGTACTGATGGTTTCGGAAGAAGCGACAACAGGAGAGCCCTGAGAGATTATTTCGAAGTTGATGATCGCCATATTGCCTATGCCGCCTTGCACAGCCTTCACCGCGAAGGAAAACTCGATAAAAAATCCCTGCTGAAGGCCAAAAAGGATTTCAATATTGATAGTGAAAAACCCAATCCAACAGAGATTTAAAATTATTCAGATATGATCAAAGAAATAAAATTACCCGAAATAGCCGATAATGTTACCAGTGCTGTAGTGCTTGAAATACTTGTTTCTGCCGGTGATAAGGTTTCAGCCGACGATTCACTTGCTGAAATGGAAAGCGATAAGGCAAGTTTTGAATTACCCTCCGATTTTGACGGTGTGATCAAGGAAGTAAAAGTGAGTGAAGGTGATGAAGTAAAGGTAGGGCAGGTGATGTTCACCATTGATACTTCGGGAGAAGGCGAAGAATCTTCGGATGAAAAAGAAGAAAAGAAATCTTCCGACGAAAAATCGGCTGAAAAAGAAGCTTCCCAAAAGAAGAAGGAAGATGTAGAAAAAGAAGAAAAAGAAGCTGAAGATAAAGAAGAACCTCAGGAGGATGAGAAAGATGAAAAGCCATCTGATGAAAAACCTGCTGAAAAAGAACCGGCAGCCCAGGAAGTTGAGAGCAGTAAATCTGCTGCTCATGTTCCGGCTTCACCGGCTGTCAGAAGACTTGCCCGTGAAATCGGGGTCGATATTACACAAGTGAAAGGAACCGGGCCGGCTGATCGGGTTCTTGAAGATGATGTGAAAGCCTATGCTAAAAAAATGCTGCAAGGTGGCAGACCTGCCGGTGCCACTGCTATGGCAGATGATTTTGAATTACCCGATTTCTCCAAATATGGTGAGATCAAAAGGGAGAAAATGGATACCATACGCAAAATCACTGCACGTGCTATGGCCGGTTCATGGCAAAATGTTCCTCACGTTTTTCAGTTCGACAAAGCCGATGTTACCGAGTTGGAAAAATTTAGAAAAGATTATTCCAAATATGTTGAAAAACAAGGAGCCAAACTCACAGTAACAGCTATTTTACTCAAGCTTACAGCTGTGGCATTGCGTAAATTTCCGAAGTTCAATGCCAGTGTGGATATGAAGAATGAAGAGATCATTTACAAAGATTATGTGCATATCGGTGTGGCTGTTGATACCGACAGAGGTTTACTGGTACCCGTGATTCGTGATGTCGATAAAAAATCCATTACTGAACTTTCCGTCGAGCTTAATGAAATGGCCGAAAAGGCCCGTAACAAAAAGATCAAGCCCGACGAACTGCAGGGTGCCAATTTTACCATTTCCAATTTAGGAGGCATTGGCGGAACCAACTTTACACCCATTGTAAACCGACCCGCAGTAGCTATACTGGGAGTATCGCGCTCACAGATGGAGCCTGTTTTTATCGATGGTGAATTTAAACCCCGCATGATGCTGCCGCTTTCTCTTTCTTATGATCATCGTTTGATTGACGGTGCTGATGGTGCAAGATTCCTGCGCTGGCTGGTTGAAGCGATGCAGAATCCTTTGGTTACAATGTTTTAATTGCATTACAATTTTCATAAGAAGTTGTCGCATTAGCTTTGAAAAAACTGGATGCTGGGCCTGTCGAAGCGCATAACAATATAATATGCAGATGTTGTTTCGAATAGTTTAAAAGAAAACTTTTGAATTGCTCAACGACCAGAGCAAACATTTTGGCAGTTTCTTAATAAAATGAATAAATATTTTAAAGAATATCACAATGTCAGAAAAAAAACAATTAATAGTACTGGGAGCAGGTCCGGGTGGTTATGCCGCAGCATTTCAGGCTTCAAATCTTGATCTGAACGTAACGCTCATAGACCCTAAGCCCGATCCGGGTGGCGTATGCCTTTTTCATGGTTGTATCCCCACGAAGGCATTATTGCATCTTGCGGCAGTAAAAGATGAATCGGAAAAGGCTGCCGACTGGGGGCTTACATTTTCAGGTGTTAAAGTTGATATTGATAAAGTAAGGAAGTGGAAAGAATCAGTTGTGAAGCAGTTAACCGGTGGTTTAGGTCAGCTGGCGAAAGCCCGAAAGGTTGAATACCTGCAAGGTACCGCAAAGCTTACGGGGGAAAATACTTTGGAATTTTCTCCCGTAAAAGGAGATAAAAAGGAAATAGAATTTGAAAAACTAATCATTGCAACCGGTGCTTCTCCATCGCCCTTGCCTGATGTACCATTTGATGATAATGTTTGGAATGCCGAAAAAGCACTTGAATTACAGGAAGTACCAAAACACCTTTTGGTTGTGGGTGCCGGCTATATTGGGTTGGAAATGAGTGTAATTTACAAATCTCTGGGTTCAGAAATAACCATTGCTGAATTTACATCAGATATTCTTCCCGGCCTCGATCAGGATTTACGCGATGTGTTTAAGAAGGAACGCAGAGATCTTATTCAGAATACAAAATTTAATACCAAAGTAACAGGTGTTCAGAAAAAAGGTAAAATTCTGGAAGTAGAGTTTGAAACCCGGGATGGGAAAAAGAAAAAAGAACCTTTTGATAAAATCCTTGTAGCTATCGGGGGCAAACCCAACACCAAAAATATTGGATTGGATAAAGCTGGTATTGAAACTGATGATAAAGGTTTTATCAAGGTAAACCTGGTAAGGCAGACCAATATAAAGAACATTTATGCCATTGGTGATGTATCCGGCCAGCCCATGCTTGCGCACAAAGCTTCACATGAAGGCCGTGTTGCTGCCGAACATATTGCCGGACATAAAACGGCTTATGAGCCCAAAGCGATTCCTGCTGTGGTGTTTACTGATCCTGAGATTGCCTGGACAGGGCTTACAGAAACTGAAGCTAAAGATCAAGGTAAGAAAGTTGAAATAGCCAAATTTCCCTGGGCAGCATCAGGTAGGGCGGTTACTCTTGGGTTGAAGAATGGATTGACAAAACTTATCATTGATCCCGAAACAGACCGTATTTTAGGTGCCGGTTTTGTAGGTAAAGAAGCCGGAAGCATGGTGGCGGAAGCAACTTTAGCCATTGAAATGGCTGCTGTAGCCCGCGATCTGGAGCTCACCATCCACCCGCACCCTACACTCTCTGAAACCATCATGGAAGCTGCCGAAGTCTATTACGGGCATGCCACACATATTCATAAAAAGAAAAAAAAGTAATGTATCACAAAGTTTAAAAACCAGGGGTTTGACTTTTAGTTAAGCCCCTTTTTTGTTATCTGACAAGCCTGTTTTTATAAGCTGGCATTATTTATTTAACTTTATTGCTGTTTAAAGTCCTTTTTATTTAACTGCACTTACCATTAGAAAGAATCGTTTAACTAAAAATCCCTGAGACTATGAAAATAAGTTTACAACCCGGAACTTTAACAGCAATATTTTTTGCCAGTATTCTGTTTTTTTTAATAGTGTTTTCCTCATGTGATGATTCGCAGCGGCAAAAATTATCCGCAGGAACTGATTACTTCCCGTTACTGGAAATGGATATGGAAATCCTGCAAAAGGCCTATTCCGAAGGAACATATACCGTTGCAGAAGTAGTTCGGCTATACCAGGATCGTATTGAACTCATTGACAAGTCCGGTCTGGCATTGAACTCCATTATTATGCTAAATCCCGATGCAATGGAGATTGCCAATGAACTTGATCGGGAACTGGCAGAAGGAAAATCAAGAGGTCCCCTACATGGTATCCCTGTCCTGCTCAAAGACAATATTGATACACATGATCAAATGCCTGCAACAGCGGGGTCAAGGGCTCTGGCCAATTCTTTTCCCTTGAAAGATAGTTTTTTAGCCCAGAAGCTCAGGGAAGCCGGTGCAGTAATTTTAGGTAAGGCCAATCTGAGTGAGTGGGCCAATTTCAGGGGTGAACTTTCCAGCAGCGGCTGGAGTGGAGTAGGAGGGCAGACAAAAAATCCATATGTACTGGATCGCAACCCATGTGGTTCCAGTTCAGGGTCCGGAGCTGCCGTATCGGCTAATCTCACTATGTTTGCCATTGGTACTGAAACCAATGGCTCTATTGTATGTCCATCACATGCCAATGGGATTGTGGGTGTAAAACCCACAGTTGGTCTGGTAAGCAGAAGTGGTATTATTCCCATTTCTTATAGCCTGGATATTGCCGGACCGATGGCGCGAAACGTTAAAGATGCAGCCACTGCATTGGGAGCATTGACCGGAATTGATCCGGATGATGAACTTACATTGCTCAGCGAAGGAAATTTCCATACCGACTATACCCAATTTCTGAATGCTGATGGTTTACAGGGTAAGCGTATCGGGTTTTTTACAGCTGCAAGAGGAAGAAACTTCAAAGTGGATACACTAATGCTTCAGGCTGTAGAATTTATGAAAAGTCAGGGTGCTGAAATCATTGAAATCGACCAGGTAACAGCACCGGGAACAGGTAATCATGCTTTCCAGGTAATGCTTTTTGAATATAAAGATGGGTTGAATAAATATTTTGCATCCCTGGGCCCGGATGCCCCTGTGAAAAATCTGGAAGAGCTTATTGAATTTAATAAGTCTGATTCCATTAGTATGCAGTATTATAATCAGGTGTATCTTGAAATGGCTCAGGAAAAAGGGAGTCTTGATTCTCAGGAATATAAAGATGCTTTGGCCGCCATGCACAAAGGTGCCCGCGAAGATGGTATCGACAAAGTGATGAATGAGCATAATCTGGATGCCATTATTGCACCCACTGGCAGTCCTGC
>SLOJ01000165.1 GCA_007132585.1 Bacteroidales bacterium
ATTCAGTGATACACAGTAAACCTGTTTAATAAACTATGAGTTTAGAAATTTTCCTGGTATTTTTCATTCTGTTAACCGCCCTGGTATTATTTTTTACCGGTTGGGTAAGGATGGATATTGTGGCACTACTTGTACTTGGCACACTTGGTATCACCGGGCTGGTTTCACCTGCCGAGGCACTTTCAGGATTCAGCAACCCTGCCGTTGTAACCGTATGGGCCATGTTTATTTTAAGTGCTGCACTTTATCAAACCGGTGTGGCCCGGATTATAGGTCGCCAGGTTCTTAATCTTGCCGGAACCAGCGAATGGCGAATGATATTTGTGATCATGATGACCTCCGGATTGCTTTCGGCGGTAATGAATAATATTGGTGTGGCTGCACTTATGCTTCCGGTTGTAATGGATATTGCGCGCTCTACCAACCGCGCACCATCACGCCTGCTCATGCCGCTGGCATACGGTTGTCTGCTGGGCGGGCTAACAACTCTTATCGGTACACCGCCCAACCTGCTTGTCAGCTTTGCACTTCAGGATGCCGGGCTGGAACCCTTTCAGCTTTTCGACTTTACACCGGTGGGAATGGGCGTAATGCTGGGTGGAATCATTTTTATTTCACTGATCGGGCGCCATTTTTTACCCATTCGCGATGTGGCCAAAAACGGAATAAAAAAGGGCAAAAAGGCCTTACCTGCTTCCTACGAACTCCAGGATCGTACATTCATGATCCGTGTAAAACCCGGATCCATACTGGATGGAAAAACTCTTGCTGAAAGCCGCCTGAGGGCAGCTTTAGGGATAAATGTCCTTTCGGTGAAACGAGAAGGTGGCGGCATACTTTTGGATCCCGGACCCGATACAATTATCAGGGGAAAGGACAAGCTTTTTGTACAGGGAAGATATGATGCCATCAAGGCGCTCAGAGAATGGAAAATACTACTGCCGGAAGATACTGGCTTTGCGCCTGATGATATAAGGTTATCTGACCTGAGTTTTTTTGAAGCAACAATAGGAGAAAAATCTTCACTTATCGGGCAGTGCCCTGAAAACAAACGCCTGCATAAACAGCTAAATGTAAACATCCTGGCTTTAAAACGCGATAAAGTCATTTGGGGTCAAGCTCTTAAAAAACAAACCCTTCTATCAGGAGATGTTTTGTTATTGCATGGTTTAGACGAAGAGATCAAGGCCCATGGAAAAGATGGGATGTTTGAAAAGATTTCGCAAATTCAAACTCAGGAACTTCTCAAAACTTATCGTCTTCAGGAAGCGCTGTTTTTAATGGAGATAAATGAAGATTCAGAACTTTTTGGAAGCGCAGTTGCCGATACACAGCTTGGCGATGCTTTTGGACTTAATGTTCTTGGAATCATACGTGAGGGAGAGCAGTTGCTTATGCCCAGGCCCGGTGAAAAGTTTCTGCCCGGAGACCGTTTGCTGGTGCAGGGAAACATCAAGGATCTGCCTTTACTACAAGGTCTTATGGATATAGAACTGCCTGAAGAAAAGGCACCCGCTACCCAGAGTCTGGAATCTGCTGAGATTCAAATGGCCGAGGTGGTTTTGGCACCTCGCTCCCTTCTCGCCGGAAAAACCCTTCGAGAAATCAACTTCCGGAAAAAATATGGAGCTACAGTACTGGCCATCTGGCGCGAAGGGCGTGCATATCGCACAAACCTGCATAACTTACCTCTTCGCTTTGGAGAAGCCCTTTTGCTTTATGGAAAACGTGACAAGCTCGAACTTGTGGGCAGCGATGATAATTTTATATTATTGACCGACACCATGAGTCAACCTTTCAGAACCCACAAAGCTCTTACAGCAGTTCTCATCATGGGCTTCATTTTACTTCCGGTTTTATTGGGCATAATACCCCTGGCTATTTCGGCTGTTATTGGTATCGCTCTCATGGTTCTTACAGGTTGCCTGAAAATGGAAGAAGCTTACAGGGCCATTGAATGGCGATCGGTTTTTCTTATTGCAGGATTGCTTCCCCTTGGTTTGGCCATGCAACAAACCGGTGCGGCTGCCATGATGGCCGAGCAGGTAGTAGAAGTTTTCGGAAGGTTTGGACCCTGGGGAGTTATTGCGGGATTATATCTTCTCACATTGATTTCAACCCTTGCAATACCACCTGCTGCTCTGGTGGTGATCATGTCGCCGGTAGCACTTCAGGCTGCTGCCAGCTTCGATGTATCGCCATACACCATCATGATGGCCATTTCTATTGCTGCTGCTGCAAGCTTCCTGAGCCCCATATCGCATCCGGCCAATCTATTGGTTATGGGTCCGGGGGGCTACAAATTCACCGACTTTCTGAAGCTCGGACTACCATTATCTCTTGTGGTTATGGCTGTGGTAATGTTGCTGCTGCCCATTTTCTGGCCATTGTAACCCTCACATCCATTTAATATTTTTGTTTTAAAAAAGAATTTCAGTAAACAGTTAACTTATAATTGCTGTTACAATGATTGTAA
This sequence comes from Bacteroidales bacterium, assembly GCA_007132585.1. Classification (GTDB taxonomy): domain Bacteria; phylum Bacteroidota; class Bacteroidia; order Bacteroidales; family UBA7960; genus SKVR01. The sequence goes on from SLOJ01000165.1 coordinate 2,477, forward strand.
TTCATTTTTATGACAGCTCATTTATTCTAAAATATCAATCATGCAAAAAATTATTTTTTTTCTTCTGTTCTCATTATTCAGTTTGACATTTTTACAGGCACAAACCCACGAAGACTTCTACACCCGCAGTCTCGACATCAATAAATCAGGGATGTATTTCCTGGGTGGCTGGGCACTGGCAAACATGGCTACCGGAACTTACGGCTGGATAAGGTACGATGGAGAAAAAAAATATTTTCACCAGATGAATGCCGCCTGGAATGTTGTAAATGCAGGTATAGCCGTTTATGCACTCTTCGATATTGCAGGTACTGATATAAGTATGCTTGGCGCAGATGAAGTGATGAAAAAACACATCCGTTCAGAAAACCTTTTTCTCATCAATGCCGGGCTTGATATCCTATACATGGCAGGTGGTGCCTGGATGATACATGCTGCCGGCAAAAACGAAAAACGTCGTGATTTGCTCAGGGGATACGGTCAGTCAGTTATTCTACAAGGGGCTTTCCTGTTCCTGTTCGACCTGGTAAAATTTGGTATTCAGTATAACCACCGGCAGAATTTCACCGAAACCACCGCGACCCTGGGATTAACCGAAAATGGCATCACGCTGAGCATTGGATTTTAATAATAACTATTTTGATTGAATCTCCTTTCGAAGATTATTAAGAGGCGTTTCGCCTATTGTATTAAAAGCTCTGTGTAAAGATTTTACCGAACCAAAACCTGACAAATCAGCTACCAGTTGGTTTGAGAGCCCTGGATTATCTTTTATCAGTTGCTTAGCATGTTTAACACGGTAATAGTTTACATGATTGCAAAAATTTCTTTTATATTCAACATTTATTAACTTCGATACGTAAGTCCTGTTCGAACCAAGCTTTTCGGCTATATCCCAGATTTTAAGATCAGGGGTTTTATATATTTCATCTTTTTCAAATAAGACATCTAATCGCTTTTTCAGGCTTGTATAATTAAAATTAATATTTGACTCACCTTCATTTTCGTGTTCCAAATCTTCAATATATGCAGGGTTTTGTTTATTGCCGATTAAGCCAATCAGAAACAACATTGTTGAAAAAATCAACGAAGGAGCTATTAGCAAGTAAGCGCTTTCTGCAAAAGCATCACGACCTATAACTGCCACCAAAATACTTGCAACTGAAGTTACTGCCAGGGAAATATTGAAAACCTGAACCCATACAAGTTCTCTCCCCTCTGTATCCGAATAGTAATCCTCCAAACTTTTACTGTTTTGAATTATCAGTCTGAAATTCATAAACAAGTAATAAAACACCTGTAAGATAAAAACCACCCGGGCTAAATTAAAAACAAGAAATAAAAAGCTTTGCATACCCGAATGACTTCCTGTTCCGGGCAAGATTTCAATTAAATAATACAGATGCTCATCTTTGGTAATTACTAAAACGCCAATCAAATAAACTACAAAAATAAATGTGGGCAATGCAAGAAAACGGCCATGTTTCTTAAAACTGAATCGCTTTTCTACGGTAAGTAATCTGATATAAATATGATATAATGGATAAACCAGCAAAAATGCCCAAATATATAAGCTGTCAACAAATCTGTAGTATTCAAACAGTCCGGAAAAATAAAAAAAGTGCGACAAATAAACCACGAAAGCCACAATCATAAACTTACCTAAAAAATTTTTCGGATTGTGTTTTCTGAATGAATAAGTATTAAGTACTATAGCCCAAAATAAAGTAACATAAACCGGATTGATGAGTAAAATTGTTTTCAACATGAAAATCAGAATTTTAAAAAACAGACATAATTCCAAAACTAAAATACAAATAGATTTTTACCTTTTGGCAAGTTTTTTTTACATATTGGCAAATCTCTGAGCTTTGTAAGATTTATTTTTGGCGACTGTAAAACTCAATTTTAAACACAGGATTACTACAAATCATTTAAATAATTCATTATTTCAGAAAATACGCGCTAAACCCGGGGTTTGGAGATAATTATTTCAAAGCGAGTTTTAAGAACTGTTTAATAAAACTTTTAAATTCATGAAAAAGAGAACAACGATCACATGGCTAATATTGTTATTAGCTAACATTCACACATTCGCTCAAACACGCATTGCATTGCAAAGCGATGGAGTTACGCAAATATTCGGGGCTTTTAGTGATGCCCTTGAAGCAGCACAGGATGGCGATACCATATATTTGCCGGGAGGAGCTATTGATATTGGAACTGCTTATATAGAAAAGGAATTAACAATATTCGGGGCAGGACACTACCCTCAATACACAGAAGCTACAGGTGTTACAATGCTTAACGGTACTTTGTATATGCGACAGGCTGACCCTGAAACTCCCCTTGAAAACATATACCTGGAAGGGTTTTATATTTCAGGCGATATCAGAATAGGAACGTCTTCAGATAATCAGAA
>SLOJ01000215.1 GCA_007132585.1 Bacteroidales bacterium
AAAGAACTTTTTTTCTGTTTCTCTTTTTCCCCGATCCTTAAACCAGGGTTCCCTTTCTTTGGGAGTGCAAAGGTAAAAACCTTTTTCTATTTGACAAGGAGTTTTTTGGAAAAAAATTAAACTTTTTTTCCATAACCTTGGAAATCAAATCTTTCTTAAAAAAAACCTGCTTTAAAGGAAAGTCAATGAACAGAAAAAGATTATTTAAAACCTTGCAAATCTTTAAAACAAAAGGGAAACAAAGATACAAAATAAGATTCAAAATATGCTTTAAAAAATCAGAATTTTATTAACAGCCTGATAATGATAAGTTATTCCTGTTTATCAATGTAAGAATTAGTCTATTCGGAGAGTTTCTCAACAATATTTTCAATGCTGATTCCTTCAGCTTCCGCCTTATAATTTCTGACAACTCTATGGCGCAGGACATCATTTGCAATTGCATTTACATCTTCTATATCGGGTGAGTACTTACCATTAATAGCTGCATTACATTTTGCTCCAAGGATAAGATACTGGGATGCTCGTGGTCCAGCTCCCCAGCTAACATATTCCCGGGCGAATGGATGCGCTGAAGATGATCCAGGCCTTGTACGTGAAGCCAGTTTTACTGCATATTCAATTACATTATCTGCCACGGGAATTTTTCGAATCAGCTTTTGAAAATAAATTATATCGTTCGCATTAAGCACCACGTTAAGTTCTTTTTTCAGGTCAGTGGTTGTGGATTTAACAACATTTACTTCTTCATCAAAACTGGGGTAGTCAAGCCATACGTTAAACATAAAACGATCAAGTTGCGCTTCGGGAAGCGGATAAGTTCCTTCCTGTTCAATGGGATTTTGCGTGGCAAGTACAAAAAAGGGATCTTCCAGCTTGTAAGTTATTCCTGCAGCTGTAACAGACTTTTCCTGCATAGCTTCAAGTAATGCCGATTGAGTTTTTGGAGGTGTACGATTAATTTCATCGGCTAATATAACATTGGCAAACACAGGTCCTTCAATAAATCTGAAGTTTCTGGTTTCATCAAGGATCTCGGTTCCAATAATATCTGAAGGCATCAAATCAGGAGTAAACTGTATACGATTGTATTTTAATCCAAGGGTTTGCGCGATGGTATTCACCAATAAAGTTTTTGCCAGTCCGGGTACCCCCACAAGTAAGCAATGGCCGCGACTAAAAATGGATATAATAACCTTCCTGATTACTTCATCCTGCCCGATTATTACTTTTGCTATTTCATTTCGAAGTTGAGAATATTTATCTGTGAAAGCTTTCATAGCTTCCACATCTGTCTTAAAATCCATAAAAAATACTTTAGAAATTGAACTAATTTGAAGCCCTGGCCACCCTGTCAGTCCACTCAATAGAAAAATTACAATCCATGTATTTTTCATTAATGGAGATAAAAGTATTACCGATTCTTCTTTTTATCCATGCCTGAACGGCTTCCATTTTCTTCTCATTGAGCGCTATTTGCTGAATAAAATCATAATCTCCTTCAAGGGTTGCAAGATGTGCATCAATTCGCCGGGTAATTTTTACAATTCTGAAAGCCTGCTTCCCTTCTTCGGTCATCATAGGCACCGGTCTGGAGATTTCTCCTTCTTCGAGTCTGTCAACAACGAAAAACAGATTTTGATCTATTTCATCATTGCGAAACCGGGTTGTGTTGGTGTAAGGGTTGATCATTGCACCACCATTGACCTTTCCCGGATCATCAGAAAACTTTAAAGCAGCTTCGGCAAATGTCATTTCTTCATTAACTAGAAGGTTTCTAATGCTGTCAAGCTTGCTTCTTGCTTTGCTCAATTGCAAAGGAGAAATTTTTGGTTGCATAAGAATATGTCTTACATTGATTTGTTCTCCACGTCTTTCTATCATTTGCATAATATGAAAGCCGGCTTGCGTTTCGATGATTTCAGAAACCTCACCTGGTCTGAGGCCAAAAGCTGTTGCTTCGAACTCAGGAAATAGTTCTCCCCTGCCATAGAATCCCAGTTCTCCGCCGCGTCGTGCCGACTCAGGGTCTTCGGAATAAAGAATAGCGAGGGTATTGAAACTTTCACCCTGCAAGATACGTTCTCTGAGTTCATTGAGTCTTCTTTTGGTTTCTGCAATTTCATCTGGTTCAACCTGTGGTTTTATAACAATCTGCGCCATCTCCGTTTCACTCTCAACGGTGGGTATACTGTCTTGCGGAAGACTATTAAAGAACCTGCGCACCTCAGAAGGGGTAACTCTTACATTTCTGGTTATTTCAGACTCCATCATTTGGCTAAGTTCCTGTTCCCTTATGAGTGGTCTGAACTCATCTTTCAACTCATCAATTGTTTTTCCATAATATGCTTCGAGTTGCTCCCGTGACCCGATCTGCTGTATAAAGAACCTAAGCCTTCTTTCAAGTATTTGTTCGACCTGCATTTCCGATACTTCAATACTATCAATCACAGCCTGATTAAAAAGAAGTTTCTGGTAAAGCATCTCATCAAGCAGCTCGCACTGGGCATTGGGCCCAAAAGTAATACCTTGTGATTCAAGTTGCCGTTGCTGATTATAAAGATCCGATTTAAGTATTGCACTGTTACCAACCACAGCAACCACCTGATCAATGATAACTTTTTCCTGAGCCGCTGCCTGGTAAATAGCTGCAAATAATATTACTGCGGAAATTATTGATTTAATTTTTCTCATTAGATTTATGCTCTGTTAATTTTTAAAATTCTTTGTCTGTAGTAATTGTTAACTTGTTAATATATTTCAAAGCTATTATTACTTGCGGCATCTTTATAAAGTTGCTGCCTGAGTTCGTTAATCATGTTTTGCTTTCTATGATTAAGAATGATAGCTTTGATATTATCGCTATGAAAAGCCAATGGTGACGCGCTTCCCTCGAGCCTGTAATCTATGATATACAAAAAATACCAGTAAAAGTCATCTCTTCTTTCAATAAACCGGTTGTTTCTTAAAAAAGACTCCTGATTTTGCGGATTAACAGGCATATCTCTGAGGATATCATTAAATACAAACCATGATTGTGTATCAAGGAAATAACTGGCAGCATTATTTATGCAGTACTCTTCAAGTGCAAGCAAATCCTGTTCATCATCTGATCTTATAAACCTTCTTACCCTGTTAACTTCAGGTGCATCAAGTGGCAGTTTAATAAATTTAACCTGAACTATATTGTCTCTGAGCTTAAATTCATCCTGATGTTTCTCATAATATTCTGTCATTAGCTCAGGTGTTATTACAGTGTCAAGGTTAGAACTAATAAACTGGTTTTCATACGTAAAGATTATAAGTGAATTTCTGTAATCATTAACTTTTCTCTGGAAGTCGGTTTGATCTTCAGAAAGGTTTTTCTCAGCTTCTTCCAGATAAACCTGCTGTCTTACCCAGTTTTCGATGTACCGCCTGATAATGACCGCACTGTCAGAAGCACTTGTGCCTGGACTAACGATACCTTCCAAATCTGATTTATAGAGGTAGTTGCTATTTACCCGTGCAACTCTTTCATCCCTGTTGCTTCCTCCGAGCCATGAGCAGGAAACAAATAAGAATGAGAAAATAAACACAACAACTACCGGGCGTTTTATCATTGTTTGTAATTTTTATACGCTTTAACTGAAACGACAGAATTAAAAATATGTTTTAAATTTATTCTTTATTCATTAATCATGTTGTTTAGTGCTTCGCGGTTTACGGTATGCTGATATTTCTGCCGCAGCTCCTGTACCCATTGTTTCTCCAGATGATTTTGATAATCGGCAATAACAAGGCCCCTTATCTCGCTGATTTTCTTGGGTTGAGAAGGTAAAAACTCATTAATCCTTACAACCACATAATTCCGGTCAGATCTTAGCACCGGTGATACACTACTCTTCATGTCCAGTTCAGACAAAACAGGATCATGGCCAATTTCAAAGATTCCATTCTCAGCAGATACCTCAAGTTGTGAAGATTGGTTGAATCTGCTCATAACTTCATCATGAGATTCATCTCTCCTATGCGCTCTTCTTATTTGCCTTCTGCCTGATTTGGCAGCCTTCTCATCATTAAAAGTATATATCTCAACATCAAACCGATCTTCCCACATATAATCTCCTATATTGTCGTCAAAAAACTTTCTGAGACCTGCAGTATCTTCCATTGCCTTGCTCCAAACTTTTTGATCTGTAAGTTCGAATAACAATATTCCGTCATGATATTCTTTCATGATCTGTCTAAATTCAGGATAGTTTTTATCAAGCTGTTTCTCCTCATATTCTAAAATACTTTGGTTCAGAAAATTCAGATACATAGTACTTACATAATTGCGGACAGATTCAGGAGTTCTTACAGATTGTACACTTTCAAGATAATCAGCAAAATCCTGTTGTGTAAAAATTTTACCAGCGAATCCAAACATAAATTCATCTCTTCCTTCCATTATGTCTTTATTCCATTGCCCCTGGAAAACAGATTCATCAACAAGTTCGAAAAATATATCAAGTCTTTGGGGAGATTCTTGAAAATCGTATTGCTTTTTCAGTCTTTCCACAATTGCATTCTGGCTGATTCGTGCTCTGGAATCGCGGCTTATATTGTTTTTCACTTCTGCGAGTGCTTCATCTTTATCAGGCAAAGTTTTTTCGAACAATTTAATAATATGCCAGCCAAAATCAGTTCTTACAGGTTCTGATATCTCACCATCTTCGAGATCAGAAATGGCTTTAATAAATTCAGGAACCATTCTGTTTGAAGTAAATGCAGGTAATTCACCTCCCCTTCTTGCAGAGGCCTTATCATCGGAAAATCGTTGTGCCAAACTTTCAAAATCTTC
>SLOJ01000086.1 GCA_007132585.1 Bacteroidales bacterium
CCTGACCACTGACCTGATTTGAGAGCAGAACTAAAACAAAAATCGGTAACAATAAGAAATTCCTGATCCTGAAAATTAAATTCACAGTTAAATATTAATTTAAAAAATTGAAAAAAGGCGGCATTTTGTAAACACCGCCTTTGTTTATAAGTTCAGAAAACCTGAAACCTTATTATTTTTTGTAAAATTTGAAATCTTTACCTAAATATCTGGCTGTATCACCAAGAATTTCTTCAATACGCAATAATTGATTGTATTTTGAAATCCTGTCGGAGCGGCTGGCAGAACCTGTTTTAATTTGACCCGTACCCAGTGCAACAGCAAGATCAGCAATAGTATTATCTTCTGTTTCACCTGAACGGTGACTCATAACTGATGTATATGAATTAGCAGTAGCCAGTTGAACGGCGTTAATTGTCTCTGTTAAAGTACCGATCTGATTAACTTTTACCAGAATAGAGTTAGCAACATTTGTATCAATTCCTTTTTGCAATCTTTTGGTATTGGTTACAAAGAGGTCATCACCAACAAGCTGGATTTTGTTTCCAAGCTTTTGAGTCATAATGGCCCAACCATCCCAGTCGTCTTCACTCATACCATCTTCAATAGAAATTATCGGATATTTGTTAACCCAATCAGCCCAATAGTCAACCATTTGCGCAGGTGTAAGCTTATCGCCGGTAGATTTGTGAAGATGGTATACATTCTCTTCAGGTAAAAAGTACTCAGCTGAAGCCGGGTCTAGTGCAAGAAATATCTCTTCTCCGGCTTTATAACCGGCATTTTCAATAGCCTGTAGAATAACAGTTACAGCTTCTTCATTGGATTTGAGATTTGGAGCAAATCCACCTTCATCGCCAACGTTTGTAGAATATCCTTGTTTCTTCAAAACAGCCTTCAGATGATGAAAAACTTCAGCACCCATTCTAAGGGCATGACTGAAAGAATTAGCACCCACAGGCATAACCATAAACTCCTGAAAGTCGATGGAGTTATCAGCATGCGAGCCACCATTCAGGATATTCATCATAGGGATAGGAAGCAGATTTGCATTTACACCACCCACATAGCGGAAAAGGTGTTGATTGGTTTCCTGAGCTGCAGCATGGGCAACGGCCATAGAAACACCCAGAATAGCATTGGCCCCAAGATTGGCCTTATTAGGAGTACCATCTATCTGGAGCATTGTATTGTCAATAAGATTCTGATCAGTAACATACAAACCTTTAAGTTCGTTGTTCAATACATTGTTGACATTGCTAACTGCCTTCAAAACACCTTTCCCAAGGTACTGTGATTTATCTTCATCTCTTAGTTCAACAGCTTCATGAACTCCGGTTGATGCACCAGAAGGTACTGCTGCACGTCCCAGGATTCCGTTTTCAGTTACTACATCCACTTCAATTGTGGGGTTTCCTCTTGAGTCAAGGATCTGTCTTGCATGAATATTCAAAATAGCACTCATAATCTAAAATTTTTAAAAGTTAAATTTAATCCTTTGGTTCCAATAATCTCTAAAAATATAAAATTCTTTCAAAATCAAAATAAAAAAGAGGATAAAGCTAATGTTAACTTTATCCCCCGTTAAATTTTTAAACCCGAATTATTCTGTTAAAAAACCGCATTAATAGGTACTTGCATTTTTAAAACGATAAAAAATATACGGGTTAATATCTGTGTATAAAGTTACTTATCTTCTTTTTTCTCAGATGTATCATCAGCGCTGTTGCCACCTTCAGTTTTAGAATCATCCTTCGGCTCCGCTTTGGGTTCTTCCTTCTTCTCAGCTTTGGGTTCTTCCTTCTTCTCAGCCTTGGGTTCTTCTTTCTTCTCAGTCTTAGGTTCTTCTTTCTTCTCAGTCTTAGGTTCTTCCTTCTTCTCAGCCTTAGGCTCTTCTTTCTTCTCAGCCTTAGGCTCTTCTTTCTCTTCTTCCTTAGCTTCAGGTTTCTCTTCTAAATCTTTGGTATCTTCGGCTTTAACCTCAGCTGCTGCATCAACTTGTTCCGGACTTGCATCTGTTACATCAACGTCTTTGGCTTCTTTTATTTCTTCTGCATTTTCAGCTACTTCGTCAACCGGCTTCTCTTCAGTTTTAGGAGCAGCAGCTTTGGGTGAAGCATCTGTTGATTTCTTACCACGTCGGCTTCTGCGGGTTCTCCTTGCAGAATCTTCAGTTGTTTTCAACATGTTGGTATTATAATCAACAAGTTCAATGAAGCACATTTCGGCTGCATCACCAGGACGAAAACCTGTTTTCAGAATTCTTGTGTAACCACCAGGTCTGGTGGCAATTTTTTGAGATACTTCTCTGAAAAGTTCACTTACTGCATACTTATTCTGAAGATATGTAAAAACAGTACGGCGCGAGTGTGTTGAATCTTCTTTTGATTTTGTAATCAAAGGCTCAACATAAACACGCAAAGCTTTTGCTTTAGCTACTGTAGTAAAAATCCTCTTATGTAAAATAAGGGAAGATGCCATATTGGAGAGCATGGCTTTTCTGTGTTGAGTTTTTCTTCCCAGGTGATTTAATTTTTTTCTGTGTCTCATTTCAACTAATCCTTATCTAATTTGTATTTTGAAAGATTCATGCCAAAACTAAGGTTTTTGGACTTAATAAGTTCCTCCAGCTCTGTAAGGGATTTCTTACCAAAGTTTCTGAATTTAAGCAAATCATGCTTATTGAGCGAAACAAGATCGGCAAGAGTTTCAACGTCGGCTGCTTTAAGGCAGTTCAAAGCCCTTACGCTAAGATCCAGGTCAACAAGTTTTGTTTTTAATAACTGCCTCATGTGTAGTGAAGTTTCATCAAACTCTTCACTTGTTGCTTTTTCTTCTGTATCAAGAGTAATTTTCTCATCAGAAAACAACATGAAGTGGAAGATCAGGATTTTAGCAGCTTCTTTCAGTGCGTCTTTCGGAGTTATAGATCCGTCAGTTAAAATCTCCAATACAAGTTTTTCATAGTCTGTCTTTTGTTCAACACGATAATCTTCTACGAAAAACTTGACATTTTTTATGGGAGTAAAAATTGAGTCTATTGCTATTTGACCTATAACCGGGTTAAGGGGTTTGTTCTCTTCTGCAGGAACATAACCTCTACCCTTTTCAATGGTGAACTCAATATTCAAATCTACTGAAGGTTCCATATGACAAAGAACCACGTCAGTATTTATTACCTGAAAATTTGATAAAAAGTTATTCAGATCACCTGCTTTTAACATTTCCTTTCCTGAAATATTTACAGTTATCTTTTCGCTGTCTTCTTCTTCAACCTTTTGCTTAAACCTGATTTGTTTGAAGTTAAGAATCATTTCGGTAACATCCTCAACGACTCCCTTAATGGTTGAAAATTCATGCTCAACTCCCTCTATACGAACTGAAGTTATAGCAAAACCTTCAAGGGATGAAAGCAGAATTCTCCTCAATGAATTGCCTACAGTTATACCGTAGCCCGGTTCAAGGGGACGAAATTCAAATTTTCCGTAACTCCCGTCAGATTCGAGCATGATAACCTTATCCGGTTTTTGAAAAGCTAATATTGCCATTTATATTGGTTTTTTTATGATACGATAAAATCGATTCTAATTATTACTTGGAGTATAATTCCACGATGAGTTGTTCCTTGATATTCTCAGGAATCATTTCCCTTTCGGGCATACTCAGAAATTTTCCTTCAAGTTTTTCTGTATCCCATTCTAACCATGAATAGGTATTTACTCTGCCGCTAAGTGATTCGGTAATAACTTCAAGACTTTTTGATTTTTCTCTTACGCCAACAATATCTCCGGGGCGAAGAGTATATGATGGAATATTTACTATTTCACCATTTACAGTAATATGCCTGTGGCCTACCAATTGGCGTGCTGCGCGTCTGCTGGGTGCAATTCCAATGCGAAAAACAGTATTATCAAGTCTTGCTTCAAGTAATTGCAACAGAATTTCACCTGTAATACCTTTTTTACGGGTAGCTTTTTCAAACAGGTTTGCAAATTGCTTTTCAAGTAAACCATATGTATACTTGGCTTTTTGTTTTTCCTGCAGCTGAATGCCATACTCTGACTGTTTCTTTCTTCTTTTATTGGCACCATGCATCCCCGGGGGATACTTCTTTTTTTCAAATGCTTTATCGGCTCCGAAAATTGCATCTCCGAATTTACGTGCAATTTTAGTTTGTGGTCCTCTATATCTTGCCATAATTTCTCGTAATATTCTTTAGGTTATAAAAGTTGTTTGTTAATAAATTAAACTCTTCTCCTTTTTGGAGGACGACAACCGTTGTGCGGAAGTGGTGTTACATCAACAATTTCAATAACTTCAATTCCTGATGCATGAATCGTTCTGATAGCAGATTCACGACCTGAACCGGGTCCTTTAACAAACACTTTTACTTTGCGTAAACCAGCGTCATATGCAATCTTTGCAGCATCAGTTGCTGCCATTTGCCCTGCGTAAGGGGTATTCTTTTTAGAACCTCTGAATCCCATTTTACCAGCAGAAGCCCAGGAAATAACCTGACCGCTATTGTTGGTGAGAGATATGATAATGTTGTTGAAAGATGCAAAAATATGCGCTTGTCCAACAGGTTCTACCTTTACTACGCGTTTCTTCGAACTACGTGTACCTCTTGTTTGTTTTGCCATAATTATTCTTAAGTAATTTCTCTGATCAAGCAGCTGATAAAAGATTTCTAAAATAATGCGCTGCTTCTTTAAACATTATTTTATTTGGTAGCTTTCTTTTTATTCGCAACAGTTTTCTTTTTCCCTTTACGTGTGCGGGCATTATTTTTGGTTTTTTGCCCACGCAAAGGAAGTCCGATTCTGTGACGAATCCCCCTGTACGAACCAATGTCCATAAGCCTTTTGATGTTCATCTGAACTTCTGATCTCAAACCACCTTCAACTTTGTAATTATCATTGATGATATTACGGATTGAAGTAACCTGATCATCATTCCATTCCTGAACTTTGATACTAAAATCAACACCGGCTTCAGTTAGGATTTTTTGTGCTGTGCTACGACCGATTCCAAAGATATAAGTCAGGGCGATTTCGCCTCTCTTATTTTTAGGGATATCAATTCCTGCAATACGTGCCATATGATTTTTATTGATTTAAATTTCCGAAAATTATCCCTGACGTTGTTTAAACTTAGGGTTTTTCTTATTAATAACGTATACTTTGCCCTTGCGACGTACAATTTTACATTCGGGGCTTCTCTTTTTAACAGACACTCTTACTTTCATTTCGCAATTTTTAGGCGTGTTAAGTAAATTTCAATTATTTGTACCTGAAGGAAATTCTTCCTTTGGTTAGATCGTAAGGCGACATCTCTACTTTTACTTTATCTCCTGGCAATATTTTAATATAATGCATACGCATTTTGCCTGAGATATGCGCAGTAATAACGTGACCATTTTCAAGCTCTACACGAAACATAGCATTTCCGAGAGATTCAATTACGGTTCCGTCTTGTTGTATCGATGGTTGTTTTGCCATACTTTACTGGATTATTAAACTGTTGTTATTATTGTTTTTGAGAGATTCTTGAATATATGCGAAAGAAGAAAGAATATCGGCCTTTTCCTTACGAACTGCAATTGTGTGTTCGTAATGAGCAGAAGGTTTTTGATCAGTAGTTCTGATGGTCCAGCCATCCTTTTCCTGAACAACAAACCTTTTGCCTAAATTTATCATAGGTTCAATAGCAATAACCAAACCCTGACGAAGCCTTAATCCTTTTCCCTTTTTGCCAAAATTCGGAACTTCGGGTGGTTCATGAAGATTTTTTCCCAATCCATGCCCCACCAGTTCTCTAACCACACTATATCCTGCATTCTCAGCATTACTTTGTATGGCATGGGAAATATCGCCCAGAGTGTTACCCTCAACAGCCTTCTCAATTCCGAGCATAAGGCATTGGTAAGTAACGTTTAGCAGCCGCCTGGTCGATTCATCAATTTCACCAATGGCAAAGGTATAAGCGCAATCGCCATAATATCCATTCTTTAAGACTCCGCAGTCAATGGAAACAATGTCTCCTTCTTTAAGCTCCCTGTTTCCAGGAATTCCATGAACAATCTGTTCATTCGGAGAAACACATAATGTTCCAGAGAACCCTTGGTATCCTTTAAATCCTGGAACAGCACCATTATCCCGGATAAATTCTTCGGCAATTTTATCCAGTTCAATGGTTTTGATTCCCGGGCGGATATTTTTAGCAACCTCACCTAAGGTTTTCGCAACAAGCAAAGAACTCTCTCGTATTAATTCTATTTCACTTTCTGACTTATATTCAATCATAAAGTACTTATTAACCAGCCATTCCCATCATTCCTGATGCACGTCCTTTAATTCTTCCTGATTTTGTCAAACCATCATAATGGCGCATGAGTAAATGACTTTCAATTTGTTGCAATGTATCAAGAACTACACCCACCATAATAAGTAGCGATGTGCCTCCAAAAAACTGAGCAAACTGACCTGTTACCCCCATTAAACTCACTATGGCCGGCATAATAGCTACAAATGCAAGAAACAGGGAACCGGGCAAAGTAATTCTTGACATTATATTGTCAATAAACTCAGCTGTTCTTTTGCCGGGCTTAACACCAGGAATAAATCCTCCGTTCTTTTTCATATCCTCTGCCATTTGATTCGGATTAACAGTAATAGCAGTATAGAAATATGTAAAGAGTATAATCAAAATTGCAAAGGTGAAATTATACCAGAATCCGAGATAATTGGCAAAGGCAGCTGCAAAACCACTTAATGCCTCTGATTCAGTAAATCCTGCAAAAGTAATTGGAATAAACATAATGGCCTGAGCAAAGATGATAGGCATAACTCCAGCTGCATTAACCTTCAAAGGAATGTATTGCCTTACACCACCATATTGTTTGTTACCTACAACTCTCTTGGCAAACTGAACAGGTATTCTTCTGGTACCCTGTACAAGCATAATTGCCAATACAACAATACTCATAAGGATAACAAGTTCTACCAGGAAAATCACAAGACCACCGCCGCCGGTTTCTTCAACTCGTGCAACAAATTCTGCAGCAAGAGCAAATGGCAAATTGGCAATAATGCCTATCATAATGATAAGAGATATTCCATTCCCAATACCTTTTTCAGTTATTCTTTCACCCAGCCACATGACAAACATAGTACCGGCTACCAAAATTACAACAGATGATATAATAAAAAACGTCATGGAAGCTCCGGGATCACCATCAAACGGTGTAATCGCTGCACGGGGCAATTGTGAAGCCAGATTGGCAAGATAGGCTGGTGCCTGAGCACCGGTAATAATTACTGTAAGGTAACGTGTGATTTGATTTATCTTTTTCCTTCCGCTTTCACCCTCCTTTTGTAATTTCTGGAAATACGGGACTGCTACTCCTAAAAGCTGTACAACAATTGATGCACTAATATAAGGCATTATACCCAGTGCAAAAATGGAAGCATTAGCAAATGCACCACCGGAAAACATATTAAGCAGACCAAGCAAACCTTCTGATGACTGTGCCTGTAATGCATCCAGCTGGTGTGGGTCAACTCCGGGCAAAACAACGTATGACCCAAGTCGGTAAATTAATATAATGCCAAGGGTATTTATTATTCTTGTCCGTAAGTCTTCGATTCTGTAAATATTCTGCAGAGTCTGGAAAAATCTTTTCATTACGTAATTTATAAAGTGTTTATTTTACCACCTTTGTCTTCAATAGCTTTTGTTGCTGTGGCGGAAAACTTATGCGCAGTTATTTCAACTTTCGCATTCAGTTCACCTCTGCCAAGAATCTTAACAAGATCTCTTGATGATACAAGACCATTTTCAGCTAATACTGCAGGATCAATAACGGTTATACCTTTGTTATCAACCAATTGCTGCAATTTATCAAGATTCACGGCAACATATTCAACACGGTTTCGATTTTTAAACCCAAATTTGGGTAATCTTCTTGACAGGGGCATTTGTCCACCTTCAAAACCTGCTTTACTACTGTATCCAGACCTTGATTTGGCACCTTTATGTCCTCTTGTTGATGTACCGCCACGTCCTGATCCCTGGCCACGGCCAATTCTTTTACGGGTTTTAACAGACCCTTTTGCTGGTTTAAGACTACTTAAATCCATTTTTTATATGCAAATTTAAAATTATTACCTGATAAACTAAGCTTTAACTTCTTCAACCTCCACAAGATGCTTAACCTTGTCAATCATGCCTAAAACCTGTGGCGTACCATCAAGTGTAACAGGATTGTGAAGTTTACGTAACCCCAGTGCCTTCAATGTCCTTTTTTGTTTTTCCGGACGACCTATGGAACTACGGGTTTGTGATATCTTATACTTTTTCATTTTTTGTATCTGTTAAAAACTCATCAATGAGTTATCCAAATTTATGATATTTCAAAATACACTAAAACAGGCACGATTATTCCCATACCTGAATTTGTAAATTATCCATTGAATACTTTTTCTACAGATATTCCTCTTTGTTGTGCAACAGTATAAGGATCTCTGAGTTTGGTTAAAGCATCAATTGTAGCTTTTACAACACTGTGCGGGTTGGAAGACCCTTTTGACTTGGCTAAAACATCGGTAACGCCCACACTTTCAAGTACGGCACGCATGGCTCCGCCTGCAATTACACCTGTCCCGTGAGCTGCAGGGCGAATCAATACATTAGCACCGCTATACTTACCTTCCTGATAATGAGGAATAGTACCTTTGTGCACAGGAACTTTAATGAGGTGTTTTTTTGCATCGTCAATACCCTTACTGATAGCCGTAGTTACTTCTTTTGCTTTACCCAAGCCATAACCTACTACTCCGTTTTCGTTTCCGACTACAACAATGGCTGAAAAACTAAAAGTTCTACCACCCTTGGTAACTTTGGTAACACGTTGTATGCTTACCAATCTGTCTTTAAATTCAATTTCGCTGGATTTAACCTTTTTTACGTTTACGTTTGTCATAGTCTTAGAATTTTAAACCTCCTTCTCTGGCACCCTCTGCCAGAGATTTTATTCTACCGTGATACAAATAACCGTTACGATCAAAAACTACGTTTTCAATGCCGGCTTCTTTAGCTTTTTCAGCAAGTAATTTACCCACTTGCTTTGCTGCTTCAGTTTTGTTACCTTTTTTTTCTGCAAAAGCTTTATCGGTGCTTGATGCAGCTGCCAGGGTAACTCCTTTATCATCATTTATCAATTGGGCATAAATTTGCTTATTACTTCTGAAAACAGACAACCTGGGCTTTTCATCTGATCCAAGTACTCTTTTGCGCACCCGGAACTTTATTTTAAGTCTTCTTTTATTTTTAAGTTTTGTTGCCATCTATCCGATGATTTAAAATGTTTTACTATTTATTTAGCGGCAGCAGCTGATTTACCTGCTTTACGTCGAATCACTTCACCCTGGAATCTTATACCTTTTCCTTTATAAGGCTCGGGTTTACGCATTGACCTTATCTTAGCAGCCACCTGACCGATAAGCTGCTTGTCATGCGATTCCAGTATAATCAGCGGACTTTTACCTCTTTCAGTAACTGTTTCAACTTTTATTTCTTTAGGCAGCTCAATAAAGATATTGTGTGAGTAGCCAAGTCCTAATTCAAGAAGTTGACCCTGGTTAGATGCTTTAAATCCAACTCCTACGAGTTCCTGCACAATTTTAAAACCTTCTGAAACACCAATAACCATATTATTGATAAGTGCACGATACAAGCCATGTAAAGCTTTATGCTTTTTTGTTTCTAAAGGACGTTCCAGATGCAAAATACCATCTTCAATCTTGATAGTAATGCCTTCTTTAAGTTCTTGTTTTAACTCTCCCTTAGGACCTTTAACTGTAACAATATTATCATCGTCAACATTAATGGTTACGCCTGAGGGAATAGTAATGGGTGTTTTTCCTATTCTTGACATTTTTTCTCTCCTTTTAGCTTACGTAACAAATAACTTCACCTCCAACACCCTCTTTGCGGGCTTCTTTGTCGGTGATTAAACCTTTGGATGTAGAAATTATAGCAATACCCAAACCGTTCATTACCCTCGGCAAGTCATTGTGGTTGCAGTATTTTCTAAGACCAGGCCTGCTGATTCTCTCCAAACTGCTAATGGCGGGGATTTTGGTTGAAGGATGATACTTAAGAGCTATTTTAATATTGCCTCCTTTATCATTTTCTTCAAACTTATAATTCAGGATATACCCTTTCTCAAAAAGGATTTTTGTCATTCCCTTTTTAAGATTCGATGCAGGAATTTCTACAATCCTGTGATTGGCCTTCACGGCATTCCTTATTCTTGTAAGGTAATCTGCAATTGGATCAGTTGTCATTTTAATTTAAAATAATAGTTTATGATTCTTACCAGCTGGCTTTTGTTACACCGGGTATCAGCCCGTTATTTGCCATTTCCCGGAAGTTAATCCTGGAAATTCCAAATTGACGCATGTAACCTTTTGGTCTGCCAGTCAATTTACATCTGTTATGCAATCTCACAGGAGAAGCGTTTTTAGGAAGCTTTTGCAATGCTTCATAATCTCCCTGAGCTTTGAGTTCGGCCCTTTTCTTTGCATATTTAGCAACCAGCCGTTCTCTTTTTCTTTCTCTAGCTTTCATTGATTCTTTAGCCATATCCGGGAATTTTTATCTTTTTACGTTTTTAAATGGTACTCCGAATTCACGTAATAATGAGTACGCTTCCTTATCGGTTTTTGCGGTAGTAACAAAAGTGATGTCCATACCCATAATCTTGTTGATTTTATCAATGTTGATTTCCGGGAAAATTATTTGTTCGGGAACTCCTAATGTAAAGTTGCCACGTCCATCAAATCCTTTTTCGTTGATACCTCTGAAGTCGCGAATACGCGGAAGAGATACAGCAACAAGCCTGTCGAGAAATTCATACATTTTAATACCGCGCAGTGTTACACGTGCACCAATAGGCATACCCCGACGCAGTTTAAAGTTGGAAATATCTTTTTTTGACTTGGTTTGTACCGCTTTCTGACCTGCAATAAGTGACATTTCTTCGATGGCAGTATCAATAACTTTCTTATCGGTAATTGCAATACCGAGCCCCTGGTTCAAACAAATCTTAACCAGTTTAGGGACTTCCATTGGATTCGAATATTTAAATTCAGAAGTGAGAGCAGGAATGATTTCCTTCTCATACTTACTTTGAAGTCTTGGTGTATAGCTCATTACTTAATTACCTCCCCTGTCTTTTTAGAATAACGAACAAGTTTGTTATCATCATTTAACTTTCTACCAATTCTGGAGGCATTTCCTTTACCATCAATAACCAAAAGGTTTGAAATGTGTATAGGAGCCTCTTGTTTAACGATACCGCCCTGTGGATTAGCTGCATTGGGTTTTGTATGTTTGGAAATCATATTAAGACCTTCAATAAGGGCTCTCATTTTTTTCCTGTCAATAGACAAGACCTTACCTTGCTGGCCTCTTTCATTTCCTGCAATAACCTTAACGATATCGCCTTTTTTAATATGTAATTTGGGTTGCATATCTTACAAATAGTTTTTCAATTAAAGCACTTCAGGTGCCAGTGAAACAATTTTCATAAACTGCTTTTCACGAAGTTCGCGGGCAACCGGTCCGAAAATACGGGTTCCTCTCATTTCTTCAGTGGCAGTTAAAAGAACTACTGCATTGTCGTCAAATTTTATATACGAGCCGTCGGGTCGGCGCACATGTTTTTTTGTTCTGACAACAACAGCCTTGGATACGGTACCTTTTTTGATGTTTCCGCTGGGGATAGCATCTTTAACAGAAACAATGATTTTATCACCAATACCTGCGTAACGGCGTTTGGTACCTCCCAGTACGCGTATACACAAAACTTCTCTGGCACCACTGTTATCTGCAACCGACAATCTGGATTCTTGTTGTATCATAATTACTTAGCTCTTTCAAGGATTTCAACTAATCTCCAACATTTATTCTTGCTCAAGGGCCTGGTTTCCATTATCCGAACCGTGTCACCTATATTACATTCATTCTTCTCATCATGAGCCATAAACTTGGATGATTTTTTAACAAACTTCCCATATTTAGGATGTTTTACCCGGCGC
Organism: Bacteroidales bacterium; assembly: GCA_007132585.1. GTDB lineage: Bacteria > Bacteroidota > Bacteroidia > Bacteroidales > UBA7960 > SKVR01. The sequence continues at coordinate 12,105 of SLOJ01000086.1, forward strand.
ATAACTTTAATAACAATGGATCTTTCCATTTTATTACTGGTAACAACGCCTATTCTTTCTTTTCTACGGGTTCTGGTTTCCATTATCTAGAAATTTCTTTTTTTGTTTCTTCAATGACCCTTTTACGGAGCTCAGTTTTGATTCTCGCAACGGTCTTCCTGTACAATTTAATTTTCAACGGATTTTCCAACGGAGAAACAGCATGATTGAGTTTAAGCTTTTCAAGTTGCTTTTGCTCTTCATCTAGCCTTTCCTTGAGCTCGTTGGTTGACATTTCGCGTATTACATTTGGCTTCATCTGGTAAACGAATTTAAATCGTTAAAAGCAGTAAGCTGGCATCCGGCCAGCCTCAGAAGTTCTTTTTCTTTACAGAGGCCCCCGTTTCAGGGGCTTGCTATGAGATGAACCTCTCCAAAAAGGCTGCAAAGTTATAAAATATTTTGCAATTAAAGGGTGTTATCAGTAAGTAAAATCCCGTCTTACAACAAATTTAGTTTTAATGGGTAGTTTCTGAGCACCTAATCTCATGGCTTCCTGAGCAGTTTCAAGTGTTACACCTTCGGCTTCGAACATAATCCGACCCGGGGTTACTCTTGCAACAAAATATTCAGGAGCCCCTTTACCTTTACCCATACGAACCTCTGCAGGTTTCTTGGTAACAGGTTTATCAGGGAAAATTCTAATCCACAATTGCCCTTCACGTTTCATGCGACGGGTAATTGCCTGGCGGGCAGCTTCAATCTGGCGGCTGGTAATCCAGCTTTCATCTAACGATTTTATGCCGAAGCTACCGAAAGAGAGTTCTGCACCTCTTTTGGTATTTCCTTTCATCCGGCCTTTTTGCTGCCTTCTGAACTTGGTTTTCTTTGGCTGTAACATTATTATAGCGTATTATACTTATTAAAACTATTACCTGTTATTTTTTGCGGCGTCCTCTGAATCGACCACCACCGGCAGCACCGGGTTTAGGTTTGGTATTATCTTCAGTAAAAGGAGTAAGTTCCTTTTTACCATAGATTTCACCTTTGCAAATCCACACTTTAATACCTATACGACCATATGTAGTATGGGCTTCAGCGGTGGCATAATCGATATCAGCTCTGAGGGTATGCAGTGGAATGCGTCCTTCCTTGTATGTTTCGGTACGTGCCATTTCAGCACCTCCCAAACGACCGGAAACGGTAGCTTTTATTCCTTCTGCACCCAGGCGCATAGTTGAGGAAACAGCAGTTTTAACAGCACGACGGAATGAAATACGTCCTTCAATCTGCTTAGCAATGGTATTGGCAACCAATACAGCATCAAGCTCAGGTCTTTTAATCTCAGAAATGTTGATCTGAACCTCCTTTTGGGTGATTTTTCTCAACTCTTCTTTGAGCTTATCAACCTCCTGGCCACCTTTACCGATAATGATACCCGGACGGGCAGTATTTATGGTAACCGTGATAAGTTTGAGTGTTCTTTCGATAATAATTTTTGATACACCGGCCTTGGCCAAACGGGCGTTGAGATATTTTCTGATTTTATCATCTTCAACCAGTTTTGACTCATACTTTTTTCCGCCATACCAATTGGAATCCCATCCTTTGATGATGCCCAATCTAAGGCCGATTGGATTTGTTTTTTGTCCCATTTGAGAATTTTTTTAATTTTTAATTTTTACTATCTACGACAATGGTAACATGGTTCGACCTTTTTCTTATGCGGTATGCACGACCCTGTGGTGCCGGACGTAAACGCTTCAGCACCCTTCCACTATCAACGAATATTTCTTTCACATAAAGATTGCTGTCTTCTATTCTTACTCCTTCATTTTTAGCTTGCCAGTTGGCAATTGCACTAAGAAGAAGTTTTTCAAGACGTGTAGCAGCTTCTTTCTTTGTATATTTTAGTATAGCCAAAGCTCTGTCAACTTCTTTGCCCCTTATGATATCTGCAACAAGGCGCATTTTCCTTGGAGAAGTGGGGCAATTATTGAGCTTGGCAATATATTTTGTCTTTTTTTCTTCTTTGAGTTTCTCAGCTCTAAGATGTTTTCTAGATCCCATGTTAATGATTTTTATTTTTTGCCTTTATCTTTTTTACCCGCATGTCCGCGGAAAATACGTGTAGGAGCAAATTCACCCAGTTTGTGACCTACCATATTCTCGGTAATATAAACAGGGATGAATTTGTTGCCATTATGAACGGCGATGGTTTGACCTACAAAATCGGGGGAGATCATTGATGCCCTTGACCAGGTTTTAATAACAGTCTTCTTGTTACTTTCGGCCATAGCAAAGACTTTTTTCTCCAGCTTGTAGTGTATATAAGGTCCTTTTTTTAATGAACGGCTCATGATATAATTATTTTTCTTTTAACAATCAGGGTTATTTTTTCCTTCTTTCAACGATAAGCCTGTTGGAAGATTTGTTACGGTTACGGGTTTTATAACCTTTGGCCGGCAAACCTTTGCGGCTGCGTGGGTGCCCACCGCTTGCACGACCTTCACCACCACCCATGGGGTGATCAACCGGGTTCATAACAACCGGGCGGGTTCTTGGACGACGTCCTAACCAACGATTACGGCCTGCCTTTCCACTAACAACGTGCATATGATCAGGATTTGATGTGCTTCCGATAGTGGCCCTGCAAGTTACAAGCACCATACGGCTCTCCCCTGAAGGAAGCTTCAAAATAGCATATTTTCCATCTCTCGACATGAGCTGAGCATAGGTACCTGCACTGCGTGCCATCTTGCCTCCCTGGCCGGGCTGCAGTTCTACATTGTGCACAATGGTACCCAAAGGAACTTTACTTAAAAACATGGTATTTCCAACATCCGGAGTCGCTTTCTCCCCGGAAATAATGGTTTGTCCTGCCTTGAGCCCATTAGGAGCAATAATATAACGCTTATCGCCATCGGCATAAACTACCAATGCAATGCGGGCCGAACGGTTTGGATCATACTCTATGGTTTTAACGGTTCCGGGTACTCCATCCTTATCTCTTTTAAAATCGATAAGACGAAGCCGTTTCTTATGACCACCTCCGATATAACGCATGGTCATTTTACCTTTACTATTCCTGCCTCCTGATTTTTTCTTTCCAACCAACAAGCTTTTTTCCGGAGTGGAGGCAGTTAGTTCGTCGAACGCATTAAGCATTTTATTGCGTTGACCTGGTGTGGTTGGTTTGAATTTTCTTAAAGCCATCTATTTAAATATTGCTGTAAAAATCAATAACCTGACCATCGCTAACAGTTACGATAGCCTTTTTAAAATTGTTTGTTCTTCCGGTTTGAAAACCGGTTTTGGTGTAACGCATTTTACGCTTACCCAGGTAATTCATAGTGTTGACATCTTCAACCGTAACATTATACATTTGCTCAACGGCAGCTTTAATCTGGGTTTTACTGGCCCTTTTGTCAACAACGAAACCATAACGGTGAGGAAACTTTTCAGTTACCGCCGTCATTTTTTCGGTAATCAGTGGCTTGATTAAAACATTCATCTTCTGTTTGTTTTGTATGGGCCGATCTTTTTCCAACCCATTAATAATTACTACTATTTCAATAAAAGATTTTCTACTTCTTTAATAGAACTCTCAAAAAACACCAAATGCTGTGCATCAAGTATTTCATAGGTGTTAATATCACTTGCCAGTGCAACTCTTGCTTTAGGAATATTTCTTGAAGAGAGGAAAATATTTCGATCATTTCCCGGTATAACCAGCAATGATTTTTTATCCAGCATGTTAAAACGTTCAAGAATCTCCATATAGCTCTTGGTTTTGGGAGATTCAAAAGTAAAATCTTCCAATACCAGAACGTTATTGTCCTTTACTTTATATGTTAAAGCTGATTTGCGGGCAAGTTTCTTTACCTTTTTATTTATCTTAAAAGAATAATCTTTTGGTTTTTTCCCAAAAGCATTTCCTCCGCCTCTGAGCACAGGTGATTTGATATCACCAATACGGGCAGCACCTGTACCTTTTTGACGACGAAGTTTGCGGGTACTTCCTTTTACTTCGTTACGCTGTTTGGTAGCATGTGTTCCCTGCCTTTTGTTTGCCATATACTGTTTTACATCCAGATAAATAGCATGGTCATTGGGCTCAATGCCAAAGATGCTATCATTCAGATCAACAGTTTTCGAGGTTTTATTGCCATCTATATTATATACTGCTAACTCCATCTTTCCAAAATTAAATATGAACCATTAGGACCAGGTACAGATCCTTTAACAATTATGATATTTTGTTCAGGAATAAGTTTCATAACCTGAAGGTTGATCATTTTAACTCTATTGCCACCGGTGCGGCCACCCATTCTCATTCCTTTAAATACTCTTGATGGCCATGAAGATGCTCCAAGTGAACCGGGTGCTCTTAAACGGTTGTGCTGGCCGTGAGTCGCCTGTCCTACACCTGAAAACCCGTGTCTTTTTACAACACCCTGGAAACCTTTTCCTTTAGATGTACCAACTACATCTATAAATTCACCTTCAATAAATACATCAACCCCAAGAATATCGCCAAAATCTTTTTGATGACCTTTTTCGAAGCGGGTAAACTCAGCTATCATTCGTTTTGGGGTGGTTTTTGCTTTTGCAAAGTGTCCTTGCAAAGCCTTGCTTGTGTTTTTCTCTTTTTTGTCATCAAAAGCAAGTTGAATGGCTTCATAACCATCCTTATCCTTGGTTTTGATTTGTGTTACAACACAAGGACCAGCCTGTATTACTGTGCATGGAATATTTTTTCCAGCGGCATCAAACATACTGGTCATACCAATTTTTTTTCCAATTAGTCCTGACATTTTTCGGAATTTTTACTTTACGCTATCGCGATTTAATTATTATACTTTAATTTCAACTTCTACACCACTCGGCAGTTCGAGCTTCATTAAAGCATCAACTGTTTTTGATGTTGAAGAATAAATATCCAGCAGCCTTTTATATGAACAAAGCTGAAATTGTTCTCTGGATTTTTTGTTTACAAAAGTGGCCCGAAGGACGGTAAAAATCTTTTTATTGGTTGGCAGGGGAATAGGTCCACTAACAACTGCACCTGTCGACTTAACGGTCCTAACGATTTTTTCTGCTGATTTATCAACCAGGTTATAATCGTATGATTTCAATTTAATTCTAATTCTCTGACTCACGGTTTATTTATTTTTTAAGTAATTGAATTAACCTTTTACTCCATTAACTTTCAATGTAATTTCATCGGAAATACTTGCAGGGGCTTCACTGTAATTAGAAAATTCAAGTGTAGATGTAGCCCTCCCTGATGTTAAAGTCCGTAATGATGTTACGTAGCCAAACATTTCTGAGAGTGGTACTTTTGCTCTAATAACCTGCATATTGGTTCTTGATGATATACCATCAAGGTGACCGCGACGCCGATTAATATCTCCTACAACATCACCCACATTTTCTTCAGGTGTTACAACCTCAAGCTTCATAATCGGTTCAAGAAGTACTTTGCCCGCCTTTCTGGAAGCTTCCTTGAAAGCAATCCGGGCAGCAAGTTCAAATGATAACGAATCGGAATCTACACTATGGAACGAACCATCAAGAAGGGTAACTTTCAGATTTTCTAATGGAAACCCTGCAAGAATACCATTTTGCATAGCATATTTGAATCCTTTTTCAATGGATGGAATAAATTCTTTGGGTATATTACCACCTTTAACCCGGTCAATAAATTGCAAGCCTGAAATACTATCATCTGCAGGCTCCATCTCGAATACAATATCTGCAAACTTACCTTTACCACCGGTTTGTTTTTTATATACTTCACGATGTTTAACAACAGAGGTAATCGCTTCTTTATATGCTACCTGTGGTGCTCCCTGGTTACATTCAACTTTGAATTCTCTCTTCAACCGGTCCAAAAGAATTTCAAGATGTAACTCTCCCATACCACTAATGATGGTTTGTCCTGAATTTTCGTCGGTTTTTACATTAAATGTGGGGTCTTCTTCTGCCAGTTTTGTTAATGCAAGCGTAAGTTTATCAACATCTGCCTGAGTTTTGGGTTCTATAGCTACACTGATAACCGGCTCGGGAAAACTCATGGATTCAAGCAGGATGGGATGTTTTTCATTACAGAGTGTATCTCCGGTATGAATTGATTTAAAGCCCACAGCTGCTCCTATATCACCTGCTTCAATCCTGTCGATGGGATTCTGCTTATTGGCGTGCATCTGAAGAATTCGGGAAATTCTTTCCTTTTTCCCGGTAGATGCATTATAAATATATGATCCGGAATCCAGTGACCCGCTATAAACTCTGAAAAAGCATAAACGACCTACATATGGGTCGGTTGCAATTTTAAAAGCAAGCGCTGAAAAAGGTTCTGATATATCAGATTTACGTCTTTCTTCTTTCTCGGATTTAGGATTTATTCCTGTTATTGATTCTACGTCAGATGGGGATGGCAGGAATCTTATAACTGAATCAAGCAGCAACTGAACACCTTTATTCTTAAATGCCGAACCACAAAGAACCGGTGTAATGCGCATTTCTAAGGTTGCTTTCCTGATTGCAGCAATCATATCATGTTCCGAAATAGAATCAGGATCCTCCATGAACTTTTCAAGAAGATCTTCACTCTCTTCCGCACAACCTTCAATAAGTTTCATGCGATACCCGTCTACAGTTTCCTTAAGATCTTGCGGCACATCAATTTCAACGAATTTCATGCCATCTGATTTTTCTTCCCATTCGAAGGCACGATTGGTGATCAGATCAATCACCCCTCTGAAAGATTCTTCGTAGCCAATAGGAATCTGAAGAGGTATAGCATTAGCTCCAAGTTTTTCTTTTATTTGATCAACAACGGAGAAAAAATCAGCACCTGATCGGTCCATCTTATTGACAAAACTTATGCGGGGAACTTTGTATTTATCAGCTTGTCTCCAAACAGTTTCGGATTGAGGTTCAACTCCGCCTACTGCACAAAAAAGTGCAATAGCACCATCAAGCACCCTAAGCGATCGCTCTACCTCAACTGTAAAATCAACATGCCCGGGTGTGTCAATAATATTAACCTTGTATTGATTTTCCTTATATTTCCAGAATGTTGTAGTGGCAGCAGAAGTAATAGTAATACCACGCTCCTGCTCCTGAACCATCCAATCCATGGTAGCAGCGCCATCATGCACTTCACCCATACGATGTGTCAGGCCGGTATAATATAAAATGCGTTCGGTGGTGGTAGTTTTACCAGCATCGATGTGTGCCATTATACCAATGTTGCGTGTATATTTTAAATCTCTTACCATTTAGAAAACAGGGAAATAATATCTTTATTAAAACCTGAAATGTGAAAATGCTTTATTTGCATCAGCCATACGGTGGGTGTCTTCCTTTCTTTTAAAAGCAGCACCTTCTTCTTTATATGCAGCAACAACCTCACCGGCAAGTTTTGCTGCCATATTCTTCTCATTGCGTTTGCGGGAAAACCTGATAAGGTTTTTCATCCCGATAGACATTTTTCTTTCGGGACGGATCTCGGATGGAATCTGGAATGTGGCACCCCCAATACGGCGACTTCTTACCTCAACATTGGGTGTTACATTAGCCAAAGCTTTTTTAAAAACTTCAAGACCATCTTCTTTGGTTTTCTCGCTAACAATATCTATTGCATCATAGAAAATATTGTACGCAAGGTTTTTTTTGCCCCTGAGCATAAGGTTGTTTACAAACCTTGTTACCAAAACATCATTAAATCTTGGATCAGGGAGCAGGATTCTCTTTTTGGGTTTCGACTTTCTCATCTATTCAAAAGTTTTAATCACTCTGATTCGTTTCTTATTTTTTCGCTTTAGGTTTTTTGGTACCATATTTCGACCTTCTTTGATTGCGGCCTTCAACGCCACTGGTGTCAAGTGCACCCCTGATAATATGATATCTTACGCCTGGCAAATCTTTTACCCTGCCCCCACGAATCAACACGATGGAGTGCTCCTGAAGGTTATGTCCTTCCCCTGGTATGTAAGCGTTTACCTCTTTACCATTGGTAAGCCTTACCCTTGCAACTTTACGCATTGCAGAGTTAGGTTTTTTTGGGGTAGTAGTATATACTCTTACACAAACTCCACGACGCTGGGGACATGAATCCAAAGCGGGTGATTTACTCTTGTATGTCACCTTTTGGCGTCCTTTACGAACCAATTGTTGTATTGTTGGCATACTTCTAGTTTAAAATTATTATGTAAAAACTTCTTTATTATTGGGTTATATAAATCATGTACTTTTAAGGGAGTGCAAAGGTAAAAAGTTATTTTTGAAAACCAATATGGTTTAATAAAAAAATACGCCTTAATCCCCACTTAAATAAAAAATCAATTTTAATCTGGCAAAATATTTTCGTCTGGCCCGAACCAGAAATAACTGAAATACAGCATTATTCATTCCTGATTTTTGGGGGCACAAAGTTAGCAAAGATTTACGTTTAATCAGCTATTTTTAAAAAATATTTCTTGTAGAAACCAGCTGATAATCACTAAAAAAACGGACAATTATAAAATTGCCCGTTTATACAATAATTTATGAAGAGTAAAATTCTTAATAAATTCTGTACAATGTATTGATGAGAAATATTTTTTTATCTGAACCGGTATGCTGCCCTTTCCATATCGGCAATATTTCTGAACTTTACAGGTGGGTCAAGATGTTTTTCAAGAAACTTGTATATTTTAAAACGTATTTCTCTGCCTTGCTTATGATCCATTCTGTCAAAAGAGTGTCCTCCGGGTATTTCTTCAAATATTTCATATTCAAAATTTTTACCGTGCATTTTAAGGGCTTTAATGAGGTTTTCTACCTCAAGCACATGAACATCTTCATCGATAGTATTGGTATGAATGCGTAAGGGGGTTTGAAGTTTATGGGCATGATAAACCGGTGAGCGCCGGCGGTACTCGTCAATATTTTCATGAACCATTTCCCCGATATGGTAATCTGCAGAAAAATAATCTTCATAACCTGGTCTTTTATACCCCATGCGTGCAATCAGGTCACTTACAGGCACACCAGAGAAAGCACATTTATAATTATCAGGATATTCGAAAATATTCATAAGCGTAATCATACCACCATGACTCCAGCCCATAATTCCAACACGGTTTTTATCCACAATGCTGTAGTTATTAAGCATATATTGCCTGCTTATATTTACATCGGCATTCTCCAGTCCTCCATAATCAATCAGTTCATATGTGAGCCTGCCATAACCGGTGCTTCCCCTGTATTCAGGTGCCACAACAATATATTGCTGTGCCATAAGCTCTCTTATTATATGAGTATAATAGGTATTAAAATCGCCATGAACACCACCATGAGGCAACACAATAAGAGGATACTTCCCTGAAGGATCAATATTTTTCGGAATAAAAACATATGACCAGAATTTGATCGGATTCTTACCACGCAAGGTAGTAGCATTTTCATGCCCACGCGGAGGCTTTCCGGCAAGAAACACCTTGTCAATAAAGGCAAGATCTCCTACCCTTTCAAACCACAATACATCATCTATCTTTTTCTCCAGAACATCCAGACGATGTTTCAGGTTATAAAAATTATTATCCACTGTTTCCTGTAAAGAAGATGATGTGGATTGTCCTGATACAAAATTTACCTGAAAGGCATGAAATAGAAAGAAAATAATAAACAGACATAATACACTTTTTTTCATATTGCTTTTTTTTCGGTTAATAAATCTTCATTTCTTTGGGGGATAAAAATACAAAAAGAAATATCCAAAACCCAAAAAACAAAAGGGCTATGGATTTAAAATCCCCTGATAATTGATACCATTTTGGAATATGCTGCAAAGGCTGTTTACATAAAAAAATTCTATCTTTGTAACCTGCCTTCCTAAATTAAAAATCAGGCTTATATAATTTTTTTAATGTTTTCAAGGTTGTTTACTAATGACAGATTTTCTTAAGGATTTGAATGAACCTCAGCGCATGGCGGTAGAAAACAGCAATGGCCCCGTAATGGTCATAGCAGGCGCAGGATCAGGAAAAACCCGGGTACTTACATACAGAATTGCATATTTGCTGAGCAAAGGCATAGATCCTTTCAATATACTTTCACTTACATTTACCAATAAAGCTGCCCGGGAAATGAAGGAGCGCATAGCCCTGCTTGTGGGAGCAAGTAAAGCAAAATCATTATGGATGGGTACGTTTCATTCAATATTTGCCAAAATATTGCGTATAGAATCAGAAAAACTGGGATTCCCATCTAACTTTACTATTTATGATACTGAAGATTCCAAAAGACTTCTTAGAAACATTGTGAAAGAGCAACAACTTGATAATAAAGTTTACAATGCAGGTTATGTTCTAAACAGGATATCCAATGCAAAAAATAACCTTATCTCTGCAATGGATTATAATGAAGACGCTGAAATACAAACTTACGACATTCAAAATCGTAAGCCCAAGATCGGACTTATATACAGTCTTTATCAGCAAAGATTACGTAAAGCTGCGGCCATGGATTTTGACGATTTGCTTTTCAATACCAATATATTGCTTCGCGATTTTCCCGAAGTGCTCTATAAATATCAAATGAAATTTAACTATATATTGGTTGATGAATACCAGGATACCAACTTCTCACAATATCTTATTGTAAAGAAACTTGCAGCAAACAATGAAAATATTTGTGTAGTAGGCGACGATGCGCAGAGTATTTATGCCTTCCGCGGAGCAAATATTCAAAATATATTGAACTTCAAAAAAGACTATCCTGACAATAAAGTATTCAAACTAGAGCAAAATTATCGTTCAACCCAAAATATTGTTAACGCTGCAAATAGTGTGATTGCTTATAACAAAGATCAGATTAGAAAAGTAGTGTGGACCGATAATGATACCGGAGAAAAAATACGTATCATGAAAGCTGCGAGCGAAAGTGAAGAAGGGGTGCTGGTTTCAAACCAGATTTTTGAAATAAAAATGAATAAACAGCTCGCCAACAGCAACTTTGCTATCCTTTACCGCACCAATGCCCAGAGCAGAGCGTTAGAAGAAGCCCTGCGAAAAATGAATATTCCATATCGCATTTATGGAGGTACGTCATTTTATCAACGAAAAGAAATAAAAGATTTACTTGCCTATTTCAGGCTGGTGATAAACCCAAATGATGAGGATGCTTTTTTACGTATTGTAAATTTCCCTGCCAGGGGTATCGGAAAAACAAGCATCGAGAAACTTGTTGTAAAAGCCAATGACGAACAACAATCTCTTATGCATATAGCAGCGGACCCAGACAATTTTAATCTGCCTGTCAATTCTGGTGTAAAAAACAAGTTGCAGGAATTTGTAACCATGATAAAAAGCTTTTCTGCACTCATGAAACAATACAATGCTTTTGAAATGGGCAAAAAGATTGCATCTGCTGCAGGTATTTTTAAACATTATCACCAGGATGAAAGTCCGGAAGGAATGAACCGCAAGGAGAACATAGAAGAGTTATTGAATGCTTTAAAAGATTTTTCAGAAATGCCATCTGATGTTGAGGGAGAAGAAGAAATTAAAACACTTGATGTGTTCATGCAGGATATTGCACTAATGACTGACGCCGACACAGAAAAGGAAGATCCTTCTGATACAGATAAAGTAACATTAATGACCATTCATGCTGCCAAAGGATTGGAATTTCCTTACATATTTCTTGCTGGTGTTGAAGAAAACCTATTCCCATCGCAATTATCTCTTAATTCGCGTGCTGAACTTGAAGAAGAAAGAAGATTGTTTTATGTGGCGGTAACAAGGGCAATGAAGCAATTGACAATATCATACGCTGAAACACGTTTTCGCTTTGGTCAGTTTACCATATGCGAACCCAGCAGATTCATTGATGAACTTAATCCCGAATATGTTATAAATTATGCAGCACCACCAGGTTTCAGGAAGCAATCATGGATGGGCGAAAGTTTTTCTGAAAGCAGGAAAAAATTTAGCGAGAAAGAAAATAAAACAGGTGTCAATCAATCATCTGTAAGCGAACAAAAAGAAAATGATAGTTTATTTCAAAGCATATCCGCTGATGAACTAAAACCAGGACTGAATGTTCAGCACCAGAGATTTGGCATGGGCAAAGTTGAAGCCATTGAGGGACAAGGAGAAAATGCCAAAGCAACTGTTGTTTTTAATAATTTCGGGAAAAAGCAGCTTCTCCTGAAGTTTGCCAAACTCAAAATTTTAAATTGATTGTTTAGCCTTAACGATTTATTTGATATATTTGTGCAGTATTACCGCTTATAAAAATTGAGTTAGTATGTTTGTCATCCGGTGAAATAATAAATATTTTTCTGCCGCATATTTTACAACTACAAATCATCCAAAAAAAAACGGAATATTCTAACTTAACATCAACCTCGTTAATAGTTCCAGTGATTGAAAACTCATAGCCCCGCAAATAAGATACAGCGGACGTTCCCATTTGTAGCCTTTTGCTATTACCGGGAAACTGGCAAAATACACCTGACAGATTATAACAGAATGATATTTAATAATTATTTGTAGATTTTTTTTTATGGAATACAACTCGCAACGTTCAAAGATGAACATATCTGAATATGGAAGAAATATTCAGAAAATGATTGAACATATTATATCGGTAGAAGATAAGGAGAAACGTAACCAGCTTGCAAAAGCAACAATTCAGGTTATGGGGCAATTAAACCCCCACTTCAGAGATGTAAACGATTTTAAGCATAAGCTTTGGGATCATCTTTTTATAATGTCAAACTTTAAACTTGATGTTGACTCACCCTACCCCATTCCCTCACCCGAGACACTAAAAAAGAAACCCGAAAGACTTAGCTATGCATCCAATAATATTACCTTCCGCCATTATGGCCGGCATATAGAAAGAATGATTGAAAAAGCCAGGGAGTTTCCTGAAGGTGAAGAAAAGGAAGCGCTCGTTAAAATGATTGCCAATCATCTGAAGAAGTCATATCTAATTTGGAACAGGGACGCTGTAAACGACGACGAAATAGCCAGCCATCTGAATATATTATCAAACGGTAAACTAAATCTGGATAACATAAAACTGAGCAATACACAGGATATCCTTTCTGCCGGATCAGGCCTGGGTAATATTTCCAGAAAAAAAGGTTATCAGTCGAAGAAAAACAACCAGGGAAAATCATCTCATCAAAAAAAACATAAAAAATAATTTTGATCAAATCTGTTTTTTTTCAGATATCAAACAATTTCAATAAAACCCCATGGCTTACATTTAAAAACACCATGAGGGTTTTCTGATTATTATACACAAAATTAACATTTAAAAAATGGGCTCATTTGCAATCAGAGGGGGTAAAAAACTTAAAGGTGAAATAATTCCCCAGGGCGCTAAAAACGAAGCATTGCAGATCATATGCGCTACTTTGCTTACCAATCAGGAAGTTACTGTTAAAAACATCCCGGATATTATTGATGTGAATAATCTGATTGATTTACTTGCCGATTTGGGAGTAAAAGTTTCCAGACCCGAAAAAGGAACAGTTATTTTTAAAGCAGATTCGGTAAATCCGGAATACCTTGAATCGGGAGGTTTTGTAAAAAAAGCATCGAGGTTAAGGGGGTCAGTAATGATTGTTGGCCCATTACTTGCCCGATATAAAAAGGCATCTATTCCAAAACCCGGAGGTGATAAAATTGGCAGGAGAAGACTCGACACCCATTTTATGGGGCTTGAAAAGCTGGGCGGCATGTTCCGGTACAATACTGAAAGCAGCTTTTACACAATTGAGGCGCAAGAGTTGAAAGGTACATTTATGTTGCTCGATGAAGCATCAGTAACAGGTACGGCAAATATTGTTATGGCTGCTGTACTAGCAAGTGGAACTACAACCATCTATAATGCAGCATGTGAACCTTACCTCCAGCAATTGTGCAGAATGCTTAACCGGATGGGTGCCCGAATCAGTGGGGTAGGTTCAAATCTGCTTACCATTGAAGGAGTTGAGAAACTTTCGGGTTGCGAGCATTCCCTGCTACCCGATATGATTGAGATTGGAAGCTTTATGGCACTGGCTGCCATGACCCAAAGTGAAATTACAATTAAAAATGTTCATTATAATGAACTTGGCAACATCCCTGACGTTTTTAAAAAACTGGGAATCAAATTTCATCTTAAAGGTGATGATATTTTTATTCCATCACAGGAACAATATACCGTAGAAACCTTTATTGATGGCAGCATTTTATCTATCAGTGATGCTCCCTGGCCGGGTTTCAGCCCCGACCTTCTCAGTGTAGCACTTGTTGCAGCCATACAAGCCAAAGGCAGCGTGCTCATTCATCAGAAAATGTTTGAAAGCAGGCTATTCTTTGTTGACAAACTTATCGATATGGGTGCACAAATAATTCTTTGTGATCCCCACAGGGCAACAGTTATTGGGCTAAACCGGCAATATCAGCTTAAGGCACTGGAAATGACATCGCCAGATATCAGGGCTGGTGTTGCGTTACTCATTGCTGCTCTAAGTGCCGATGGTAAAAGCATAATACACAATATTGAACAGATTGATCGGGGATATCAGAACATTGACGACAGGCTTATAAAACTTGGCGCCGATATTGAAAGATTATAAATAATTACTGACAATTTGGCCATAATTTATTGCTGGCAAAAACTTTGATTATTTGAGTCAGCTTAATGATATTAATAACTCTAAATTTCTGAAGATAGCTATGATTAAGCAAAATAAAGAAAAGCAGGAATCTAATAAAGAAAAAGAAGCGAAAAAAACTGCCGAAAAGTCACAGAAAACCAATACTACTGACAATTCTTCAAGTGAAACTGAAGGTCAGGAAAATAAAGTCGGTAAGGAAACCGAAGAACCCATGGATAATAGTGAAACGGTCGCTGAAGAAAAGGCAGATGAAAAAGATATCATCATTAAAGAATTACAGAAAAAAAATGATGATCTGAACGACAGGTATTTAAGACTTTTTTCGGAGTTTGACAACTTCAGAAAAAGAACCTTGAAAGAGAAACAGGAATTGGTAAAAACAGCATCAGCTGATATTATTGAAGCTGTATTACCTATAGTTGATGATCTTGACAGAGCGTATAAATCTGCTGTTGAAAACCCGGAGATGGATACACTTACCGAAGGATTAAATCTGATCAGAACAAAACTTAATACGACGCTTAAACATAAAGGTCTTGAACAGATACCCAGCATTGGAGAAGAGTTTAATACCGATTATCATGAGGCCATAACACATGTTCCGGCAGAGGATAAAAAAGATAAAGGTAAAGTTATTGATGAAGTACAAAAAGGTTATATTCTTAACGGAAAAGTACTCAGATTTGCCAAAGTAGTAGTGGCAAACTAAATATTTTTTAATTATGGCAAAAAGAGATTATTACGACATATTAGGAATTTCAAAAAACGCTACAAAAGAAGAAATCAAGAAGGCTTACAGGCAAAAGGCATTGAAATTCCACCCCGACAAAAACCCTGGCGATAAGGATGCTGAAGAAAAATTTAAGGAATCGGCCGAAGCATATGAAGTACTGAGCAACCCCGATAAAAAAGCCAGGTATGACAGGTACGGTCATGCGGGCTTAGGAAATGGCGGGCAAGGATATGGTGGCTTTGGCGGTGGAATGTCAATGGAAGACATCTTCAGCCAGTTCGGAGATATTTTTGGCAGTGCATTTGGTGGCGGTTTTGGCGGTGGTTTCGGAGAAAGTACGCGAACCCGCAGAGTTAATAAGGGATCAAACCTTCGTATTAAAGTTAAACTTACCCTTGAAGAAATTCTTAAGGGTGTTGAAAAGAAAATCAAGGTTTCAAAATATGTAAACTGTCGAACCTGCAACGGAACAGGCGCACGCGATGGAAGTTCTTTCCATACATGTTCAACTTGTAACGGATCGGGAAGGGTAACCCGTGTTACCAATACTTTCCTTGGGCAAATGCAAACTACAAGTTCATGCCCGTCATGTGGAGGAGAAGGCCAAACTATTACAGAGAAATGTAACTCATGCTACGGTAATGGTATTATAAAAGGTGAAGAAGTAATTTCTATCAATATTCCGGCCGGTGTTGCAGAAGGGATGCAAATGGCAATGAGCGGTAAAGGAAACGCAGCTGCAAGAGGCGGTATACCAGGTGATCTCATTGTGCTTATTGAAGAAGTTAAGCATGAAAATCTTATAAGAGACGGGAATAACCTGCTATATGATCATTATATCAGTTTCCCGGAAGCAACGCTGGGCACCAATATTGAAGTTCCCACCCTTGAAGGTAAAGCAAGAATAAAGATTGATCCGGGAACCCAGTCCAGTAAAGTTTTGCGGCTTAAGGGGAAGGGCCTTCCTTCTGTTAACTCATATGGCAGGGGCGATCTTCTTGTAAATATTAATGTTTGGACACCACAAAGTCTTACAAAGGAAGAAAAGCAAATACTTGAAAAGTTTATCGGGTCAGATAGTTTTAAACCCAAACCTCAAAAAAGCGATAAAAGCTTCTTTGAAAGGATGAAAGATTATTTTAACTAAAAATTCACCATCTTACGATTTTCAGGAAATGATTTATTTCGTCTGGTTAAAGTAAATATTCTTGCTTGCAAAATGAAGTAAGAATGTTTACGTTGATTAAACGAATGCGTATATTTATACCACAGCATCCTATTTATGAAATATATTTTTCAGGCAACAAATATTTACAAGAAATATGAGAATCATCAGGCCCTTACCGATGTAAGTATTTCTGTGCCCCGACAAGGAATTTTCGGACTTCTTGGACCCAACGGAGCAGGCAAAACCACGCTGATAAGGATCATTAACCAAATCATTGCACCCGACAATGGCAAGCTCTTTTTTCTTGATGAAAAACTGCAGCCTTTTCATATCGAACGCATCGGTTATTTGCCTGAAGAACGGGGTTTATACAAAAAAATGAAAGTTGGAGAACAGGCACTCTACCTGGCGCGGCTTAAAAATGTCAACTCAAGTGATGCTCGTAAAAGTTTGAAAGAATGGTTTGAAAAATTTGACCTTATGCCATGGTGGGACAGGAAAGTTGAAGAACTTTCGAAGGGCATGCAACAAAAGTTACAATTCATTATTACTATTCTGCATAAGCCTGATCTGTTGATATTTGATGAACCTTTCAGTGGGTTCGACCCCATAAATGTAAATCTGCTCAAATCGGAAATACTTAAATTAAAAGAGCAAGGCACAAGTATTATTTTCTCTACCCATAATATGAGTTCGGTGGAAGAACTTTGCGATCATATTGCTCTTATCAATAAATCAGAAAAAATTCTTGACGGAAGACTGGATGAAATCAAATCAGCTCATTCAAATCAGATTTTCACGCTCGAGATAGGAGAACTTAAAGAACCTCTCGAAAAGCTTTTAACCCCCTTTGCTACTTTGCTGAGAACAGAAAATGGAGCTAATGATGTTGTTAAGGCACGTGTAAAAATTGATAAAGGATACAACGCCAATGATCTTATCAAACATATATTACCTAATGCTCATTTTCATGGGTTCAGGGAAGAATTGCCCAGTATGAATGATATATTTATAAAAACTGTTACCGGTAAATACCCCATGGAGCTTAAGGAGGAAGACCTTAAGAAGCATCTTGAAGATATTGATTCACCCAACCAGGTAATTAATCAAAACAGCCCATCTTAAAATGAATAAAACTTTCACCATCATAAAAAGGGAATACCTGAGCAGAGTAAAAAAGAAATCATTTATTGTAATGACAATTCTTGGCCCGCTGCTGATGGCTGCCCTGGTAATTGTGCCGGTTTACATTGCACAATTGTCAGATAGTGTTTATGAAGTTGCAATTGTTGATGATACCCGATTGTTTTACAATGAATTTTCCGATGCCAACAATGTAAAATTTACCGATCTGAATATTGATGTTGATTCAGCCATTGAATTGATGAAAGCAGGTAAATTTGATGCGGTACTTCATATTCCCACAACAGCTTTCCAGGCTCCTTCAACATTAAGGATATTCACTGAAAAAGCTATAAATATGAACGCCAAGCTTTACATGGAAAGTGTATTGCGAAACGAATTTGAGCTTATGAAGCTTGCGCATGCAGGCATTGACCCCGAAACATTAAAGGCTACTGAAACAAAAATAAGCATTACGGCTATACGTATGCTTAAAGATGGTCATGAACAAACTGATTATCCGGAGGTAAGCATGGGGCTGGGTATTTTTAGCGGAATCCTGATCTATTTTTTTGTATTTCTTTTCGGGGCCCAGGTTATGCGTGGTGTAATGGAAGAGAAATCAAATCGTATAGTAGAAATTATTGTATCATCAGTAAAGCCCTTTCAGCTGATGATGGGAAAAATATTAGGTATAGCCATGGTGGGCCTTACACAATTCCTTATCTGGATATTTCTAACCTTCGCAATAATTAGCATGGTTTCAGTAGCCATGCCAGATGTTTTCAGGTTTACCCCGCAGGAGAATATTTATATTTCTGCATCGCAGTCATTAAACCCCGGTGAATTACAACAACAAATGCAACAGATACAACAACATAATACAGCTGCAGGTCAGATAATGGAGGGACTGAGATCAATAAATTTCGGAATAATGATATTTAGTTTTATTTTTTACTTCCTGGGGGGGTATCTGTTATATGCTGCGCTTTTTGCAGCAATAGGGTCTGCTGTTGATAATGAAGCGGACACGCAACAGTTTATGTTGCCAATTACCATTCCTATGATTTTTGCCATCGTTATGGCACAAATGGTAATGAATAACCCAGCTGGTCCTATAGCATACTGGTTATCAATTATACCCCTTACCTCTCCTATCATTATGATGGTTAGGATACCCTTTGGAGTACCCGTTACAGATCTGGTTTTATCGGCATCACTCTTAATACTTGGTTTTCTGGGAACCACCTGGTTGGCAGGAAAAATATATCGTACCGGCATACTGATGTATGGTAAAAAGGTATCTTACAAAGACCTTTTTAAATGGATCAAACGTACAGATTGACTCTGGCTTCCTTTAAAAAAATATCTTAGGCATACAACCTTAGGTTTTTTATCTTTGTATAAAGAAATATCTCACATTTTAACAACCCCCTGATGATAGCGGCCATTATAGATTGTGGAACAAATACCTTTAATCTTCTGATTGCAGATATAAAGGTAAATGGAGGATATGAAATTCTTCTTAACACAAAAAAAAGTGTAAAACTTGGCGAAGGCGGGCTGCCCAACAACAAAATTGATCGGAAACCTTTTGAAAGAGGTATAAAGACTTTCATTGAATTTATAAAAATTGCCAGAAAATACAAAGCCGAGAGTATTCATGCTTTTGCTACTTCTGCGATAAGAAGTACAATCAATGGACCCGACTTTGTTAAAAAGGTCCTTGATAAAACAGGAGTTATAATACAGGTTTTAAATGGTGACACAGAAGCACAATATATTTATAAGGGAGTAAAGCTTGCACTGGAAGATGTAGATAAACCCCTGCTTATTATGGATATTGGCGGTGGGAGTACAGAGTTTATTATTGCCAATGATAACCAGGTTGAATGGAAGCGAAGCTTTGATTTGGGGGCTGCACGCCTGCTCGAAAAGTTCAAACCCTCAGACCCTATTAAACCTGAACAGGAAAAACAATTAAAAGAATATTTCAAAGAAGCTTTAAAACCCTTAAGCAGTCAACTGAAAAAATACCCCGTTGATAAACTTATCGGTTGTGCAGGATCTTTTGAATCACTCGCTGATATGATTGAAGCAGAGAAGCAAGAGCCTCAAACCACTGGAAAAATTTATCATTTCGATAATGATGAATGTAAAACAATTCATCAGAAATTGCTCTCCAGTACTGAAAAAGAAAGAATGAGTATGCCCGGGCTGGTTGACTATAGGGTTGACACGATTGTATTTGCAAGTATATTTATCGGGTACATAAAGAAACGTTTCAAAATAAAAGATATGAGCTATTCGGCCTTTGCTTTAAAAGAAGGTGTTATGGCCGATTTAATTTCCGGAAAAATTGCATTATAACATAAAAACAAATCACGCTAAATATATATTATGCCAAAAATCCTGGTTATTGACGACGAAAGAAGCATAAGAAATACCCTGAAAGACATCCTGGAATATGAAAAATTTGAAGTAGATCTTGCCGAAGATGGTATTGAAGGCATTGAGCTGGCTAAAAACAATAAATATGATGTCATTCTGTGCGATATAAAAATGCCACGAATGGATGGTATCGAAGTGCTTGAGGCCATCATGAATGATAACCCCGATAATACTGTTGTAATGATTTCAGGACACGGCACTGTAGAAACAGCAGTGGAGGCAATTAAAAAGGGAGCATACGATTTTATTTCTAAACCACCGGATATCAACCGGATGCTTATTACTTTGCGAAATGCAATGGATAAAAGCCAGCTGGTAAATGAAACCAAAGTGCTCAAACGGAAGGTAAGTAAAACTTACGATATGATCGGTGATTCGCAGGCTATCAATAATATAAAGGAAATGATAAGAAAGGTAGCCCCCACCGATGCACGTATTTTCATTACAGGCCCCAACGGCACTGGTAAAGAACTTGTGGCGAGGTGGCTGCATGAACTAAGCAATCGGTCAAAAGGACCTTTCATTGAAGTCAATTGCGCAGCTATACCATCTGAACTCATTGAAAGCGAACTTTTCGGACATGAAAAAGGTTCCTTTACATCGGCTATAAAGCAAAAGAAAGGAAATTTTGAACTGGCCAGCGGGGGTACTCTTTTTCTTGATGAGATTGGCGATATGAGCCTGGCAGCTCAGGCTAAAGTACTAAGAGCACTGCAGGAGAATAAAATAACCCGTGTGGGCGGCGAAAAGGAAATTAGTGTTGATGTAAGGGTTGTAGCTGCTACCAATAAGGATATTCAAAAAGAAATTCAGAAAGGTAGTTTCAGAGAAGATCTTTACCACAGGCTTAGTGTTATTCTGATTCATGTACCTTCATTGAATGAAAGGATTGACGATATTCCTTTGCTTGCCAATCATTTTCTTGATCAGATTGTTCAGGAGAACAGCATGGCACCAAAGGAATTTACAGATGATGCGCATAAAGCTTTACAAAAAATTACCTGGACAGGTAATATACGAGAGTTACGAAATGTGGTTGAAAGGCTTGCGATATTATGTGACAAAACCATTACCGGTAAAGATGTGGAATCATTTGCACAGCCTTTGAGTGGGGTAAAATCTGTTGAAAAATAAAAGTCCTTTTGTTCTTTTTTTCGCTTACTCCTTTAGTGGTGAAAGTTCACTGGTTTGATGAAAAAATATAAATACATCGTAACGTAAAGGCAAAATAGTATTTACATATTGCCGTTGTTCATTTGCAGGATTAAATACTACCCCAACAGCCCGATGCCCCCGTGGTTGCATAAAGTCATCATGTGTACGATCATCATCATCAAAAACCACGTAAAATTGAGCTAAACCGGTTTTATTAAATATATATTCTATGCTGTTTCTTCTGGCGGGTACAATACGTTTTATACGTTCATTTCCACCCCATTGCGAACCTGCCATAACTTTACCTTTAAAGGTTGTAAACCCAATACTTAAAACATTATCGGGTCCGTGATGCACTCTGCTAAGCTCTCCAATATTTTGGTTACCGACCTGATACATTTCTGTAAACCTTGCATCGCCTATATGTGTATTATGTGCCCAAACAATTCCTTTGCTATCGCGTCCATAAAACTCCAGCAAACGATTTACAGTTTCATGCATATGATGAACTCTTGAGTTCCAGGATGAAGCATCTTGTCGTGTTACTGATTTACGATAAAACTTTTCTGCATTGTTTTTTACAAAGGCATTTTGCAGCAAATAAAAGTACTCATAGTCTGACATACCCGTGAGTTCATCTCTTGAATTGATGAGAAGATCAACAACTGCCTGAGTTTGCCCTGAACAGTCAGAACCGGTTTGTTGCACATTACGTGCATATGCCCAGCTATCTCCTCTATGTGGCTGAAAACATGAATAATAAAGTTTAACCTGTTCAAATATATCATTATCATGCTGTTCTAAAAGGTCAAGCACTGCATCTTTTGAGCGCCATTCATCGTATACATCCATACCATAAAAACCAATTCTTTCATTTACAGGAAGATTATTATTATGGTCTCTCAGCCATTCAGCAAGAGAAACTATTTCTTCATTACCCCACATCCATCGGGGCCAGCGGTCAAGGTTTCCAAGAACCTCTCTCGCTGAAGCAGCAGCTCCGGGCAGGTTTTTAACATAACGATTTAGTTCAAATAAGCTTGCAAAGTCTCCTTCAACGACAATAAAATTAAAGCTTTGCTCAGATATTAACCTACGGCTTATATAATCGCGCCATATGTAATATTCATGTGTACCATGACTTGCTTCACCCAGCAGTGCCAGTTTTCTGTCAGATGCCAAATCAATAATCAAGTCAAGATCTGAAGGGTCGGATAATATAATTGATTGATTGCGGATGTAGGATACCAGATCATCATCTCCGAAAGAAGTTTGTGAAAACCCCATGCAGATGAAAAGAAAAAGCAGATAATGATAAAAACGGAATGTGATATTTTTTATATTCATATACAGCTTTTAGAACGCAATATACTAAAAATCTGTTAGCTGAACAGGAATATTGGTTTTTAATTAGTAGAGAAAAACTGTAAAACCAAAACCGGCATTTAAAATCCAAAACTGATCTTCAGATTATTAAAGAAATAGTTGTCATAATTATCCTGGGTCATCTGAACACCGTCAAGGTAATGAAATATTGTATTTCTCCAGCCAAACTCGTAACCGATGCGCAATGAATTTGGAAGCCGGTAAGAAAATCCAAATCCCATAGGAATAACAGGCTGAACCTGACTGTAATCTACACTATTTTCCAAAAGCCTGTCATTTGCATTGAAAACTCTTGCGTCACTAAAAAACACCCCAATGCCGGCAAACCCATAAATATCAAAGGGACTTCTTGAAAGCATGGGTAGCATAAATTCTGTCTTGGCAAAAAACTCAAAAATATCATTTGAAAAACTGAAAGGATCATTTTCAGTAAGCCCTTCATTAAATGGTGCCTGCCCCGAAAGATTTGCATAATCCATACCCATGTTCAGGGCAAACCAATTGTTCATTATATATCTGGTAAAAAAACCAAGTTTAAAACTATAGTTATTTGTATGATAATCTGCAAAATCACCGAATGATAATCCCTTATTTGCAGAAATATCAGTGATAGTATGGGCGGTTCCTAAAGAGAAACCAACCTCCCATAAACCTGTTGAGTGATATTGATCTCTGAGCGAAGTATGCAGCGGGGGCTTGGGGTTATTACTGATGTGCTGGCTATTACTACTGTAACTCGGCCCGGAAGTTCTTCCTGCATAGGTATCGGGGTTTTGACTCCTGCTTGGAGGTGGTGTATATTTTTGTGGCCTTGATGATGGATGTCTCCTTGAACGACTTGATCTTTCAGCTTTTGTTTTTTTTTATTCAAATAATCTTTTAAAAAAATTGTCTGAAGTGTTGGGTTGTTCAAGAGTAATTAATGAAAAATTCAGACCCATTATACATTGTTCATTCAGAGATAGTGAAGTTTCCTTTTCTGATTTTGCAGCCTGGCTATTGTTTGCAAATAGAACCATGCATAACGACAGCAGAACAAACGTTATAAATTTGTACATTTTGGGGAGGTTTTTATAAATATTACAACAATTTAAACAAACACAAGATTTAAGTGTGTAAATATATGTAAAATGAATGAATTAGCAAAAATAAAGATTTTTGCAATAGGATATAAAAAAACCTGCATTAGTCGAAGTGCTTTATCTACCAGCGCCTTACATTGTCTGGTATAAAAAAGCTCACTTTAATTTTCGAAAAGTAATAGCTGTCGTTGCCTCTGCTCCAGGGCCGTGTGAAGCCATCAAGATAATCAAAGAAGGTTTTTCTCCAACCAATTTCGTAACCAATTCTGAAATCGTTACTTATCACATAATACGCCCCAAGCCCCATGGGAATAGAGGGCTGAAAATTATTAAAGTCATCAAACTGAAAATTTTCAGGATCCGGAACGGTTAATTCAGGATTGTGATAGAATCCTGCAACACCAAGAAATGCATAAATATCCAATGGAAAAGTAGGATAGGCTTTAGGTGCATAAACTTCACCTACAACTGCAAATTCATAAATGGTGTTGTTAAAATAGAAATCGCGGGTTCTACCGGTGGCCAATGAATCGGCTCCGTGAATTTTTCCATAGTTAAAAGCAGCTCTTGCTGCAAAAAACTCATGAAACTTATATCGTGTAAAGATACCTGCGTTGATGCTGGTAGTACTCCATTGAGTATTCAGGAAGGATGGTCGTTGGCTTACAGAAGTTCCGCTAACATCAGTTAATGAGTGTGATGTACCCACATTAACGCCGATATCCCATCCATAACGCAGCAAAAACATATCTCTTCTGGAGAGTTGCAGCGGTCGGCGGGTACCGCCCGGAGGTCTTGACCGACTGGGAGGTTGGAATGAAAACAATTCCTGTTGTTCAGATTTATTTTCACCGGCATCTGACTCAAAAGGAGTAACAAGAATAAATATAAAAGCCGTAAACCCAACAAGAAACAATCTCATTATTTGTAATATTTTAATTTTCAAATTTCTACATTATCAACTAGCTTCCAACGGCAACAAATATAATACTTTTTCCTATGTGGAATCGCGTGATTTTACTGAATTTAAATCGTTGTTTTCATGATTTTTATGAGGTAAATAACCTGTTTTGGAAATCATCAAAATATTCTTTATCTTTTGCCCATATAGATTCCTGATTGTACCAATATTAATGTACTTTTGACAAAAGATTAATTTATTTAAGAAATGTACACTAAAAGAGACTTGAAAACCAACCCATTCAGAATTCTTATTGTTGAGGATGATCCGATGATTACCCAATCGCTTGAAAGATTGCTTTCAGAGAAAAATTACGTTTTCAGAAGCGTGCAATCAGGCGAAGAAGTAATGGATGCATTTGACGAATTTTTACCTGATCTTATTTTGCTTGATATAATAATGCTGGATTTAAGCGGATATGATGTTTGCCGGATGCTCAGGAATTCAGAAAAAGCAAGATCTGTTCCTGTCATTTTTATAACAAGCCGTAACAAACCCCGCGAGATCGTTGAAGGGTTTAATGCAGGTGCAGTTGATTATGTTACCAAACCCTTCCATCCGAAAGAATTACTTGCACGAATTGGCACACACCTTGAATTGCTCAGGATCAGGGAAGAACTGAAACTCATGAATATCATGAAAACAAAATTCTTCTCCATAATTACAAATGATATAAAGGAAACATTTACCGGAATAACAGATGTTGCTCACTTTCTTCAAAATGAGCTGACAGGAAGTAGTTTTAATAAAGATGAATCCATTAAACTCATTAAACATCTGCTGGAAGAAAGTGAAGATCTTGATGAGTTGCTTGATAACTTAATTGAATGGGAAAGCATTGAAATAGGTAAAACAGTTTTTATTAATGAAACAGCAAATCTCAAAGAAATTATTAAAGAACTTGAAAAGCACTTTTCATCAGAAATGTTAGAAAAAAATATTCAGCTCAACATTAATGTTGATGATAATTATAGTTTTATTAATGATAAAAATGCTGTTAGCAACATAATTAAGAGAGTTTTATCAAATGCAATTAAATACTCTCTTATTAATGGGAAGATTTATATTAAAGCTGCTAAAGTTAATAGTCAGAATAAAGTAATAATAAAAGATGAAGGTATCGGTATGGATCCTGATTCTCTCAACCAATTATTCAGATATGATACTCCTTCTGCTAAAACTGTAGGTACACAAAGTGAAACAGGAGCAGGGCTCGGATTGATCATCTGTAAAACACTTTCAGAAAAAATACAGGGAGCGATCAAAATAGAATCTAAAAAAAGTTTTGGAACAACTGTTACTTTTAATTTTCCTGATTTGGAATAACTATTGTACGATTTGGTTTGGAAAATAAAATGTTATAAGATATGAAGATAACTAATCTCACAATTGCCTTTACCCTGGTTTTTTTTCTTATAATGCTATCCTCTTGTGGCTCAAAGAAAAGATCCACTGAGCAAGTTACAATTGATAACGAAGAAAAAACTCCTATAGAAATGCGTAATAATCAATTTGCTTTTGACCTTTTTAAAGCAATAAGCCCATCGCACGATGAAAACCTGGTAATTTCACCTTTTAGTATTTCTACTGCGCTGGCAATGACTTATGCCGGAGCTGACGGAAGCACTGCCGAAGAAATGGCACGAACACTATACTTTTACTCCGGGCAGGAAAGGTTTCATGAAGATTTCTCAGCCTGGATGAATTCTATCCGTGAAAGGGGTAAGACTAAAGACAAGCTTCAGATAGCTAATTCTTTGTGGCCACAGGAAGATTACCCTTTCCGTGAAGATTTTATTAATCTGATAAAAGAGTATTATGAGTCAGCACTATTTAAGGTAAATTACAGGGGCGATCGCGAGCAAATAAGACAAAGAATCAATTCATGGGTAAAAGACAATACCAATCAATTGATAACAAATCTTATAAAACCCGGAGTGCTTACAGATGATACAAGGCTTGTGTTGGTTAATGCTATTTACTTTCTCTCCGATTGGAAAATCGCTTTCGATGAAAAGGTAACGCACACTGCACCCTTTTATATTACTCCCGAAAAGTCAGTTGATGTGCCATTGATGTATATGGAAGATGATCTTAAATATGCAGAAACAGAAAATTTTCAGATTCTTGAACTTGAGTATGAAGGAGGTGATTTTTCTATGGTAGCAATGTTACCTGCAGAAGGTACAGATATTGATAATTTTATCCATGATTTTGATGTTGATACTTTCGTTGAAATCCTGGATATGATGGATAAACAAAAGGTGGAAGTTTATCTGCCATCTTTTAAGGTTCGATCAAATTTTGATCTGGAAAAACTGCTTGCTGAAATGGGGATGCCCGAAGCATTCAGCAACAAGGCTGATTTTGGTCGAATGACGGATCTTCAGGACCTTAAAATTGACAAGGTTATTCATGAGGCTTTTATTGATGTAAATGAAGAAGGCACCGAAGCAGCAGCTTCAACTGCAGTAGTCATTATACGTAAGTCGGCAATGGTTGATCCTCCGGAAAAAATTACCTTCAGGGCTGACAGACCATTTCTATATGCTATAAAAGATAATTCTACCCAATCCATTCTTTTCATGGGAAAAACATTAAACCCGGCTTTAACGGCAGATTAGAAATTATTCTTAGCCAATACCAATACTCATTTGGTAGTATTTTCAAGAGTAAAAAACTCCCTGCAACTAAAACATTCATTGTCGGGATCGTTAGACCCAATGATCACAAGTCGTTCCATGGCATATTGATTGAGAAGATTCCGATACCAGTTTATTGAATGTTCATCAAGATTGGTGCAGGGTTCATCAAGAATTATAAGCTCAGCATCACTCATTACTGCCAATACAAGTTTTACCCTTTGCTTCATGCCTGAAGAATAATATTTCAATGGTTTATCAATGCTTTTCCTTAACCCGGAAAGATCTATCAATGATTCTACATTATGATTACCAACCCATGATTTGAATTTTGCATGAAAAACCAATATTTCTTTAAGATTAAAATCTTCAATAAGTTCAAGGTGTGGTGAAGCCCAACCGATTCTTTTGGGTAAAGAATCAGATAAATCCTGATCGTTTAATTGCCATTTGATTTTTCCTTCAGTTGGGGGTAAAATACCACTTATAATTTTCAACAAAGTAGTTTTTCCACTTCCGTTGTTTCCAATAATACCATAATGAACAGGGCTATCAAAATGAGCATTAACCTTCCTGAAAATCCAGTTATAAATATATCTTTTCCCTACATTTTCAAGACGAATCTTCATAACGGACTAATAACAATCAAAGGGTGATATATTACTTTTCCTGATAATTGTAACCTTTCATTATGCCCCGACTGGAATTGGTGATAAAAGAAATGATTTCATCTCTTTCAGGGGAGGCAGGCATTTCGGCTTCAATATGAGAAATAGCTTTTGAAACGTTCATTTTTCTAAGATAAATGATCCTGTAAATTTCCTGGATTTCATTGATCTTTTCCGAAGAAAAACCTCTTCTTCGCAGCCCAACGGAATTTATTCCTACAAATGATAGCGGATCTCGTGCAGCCTTGGTATAGGGTGGTACATCTTTGCGAACGAGAGAACCACCAGAGATCATTACATGCGGCCCTATATTTACAAACTGATGTACGGCAGATAACCCACCGATAATAGCAAAATCACTAATTGTAATATGACCTGCCAGTGTAGCGGCATTTGCCAGAATGCAGTTATTACCTACTACACAATCATGAGCAATATGCACATATGCCATAAGCAGGCAGTTATTTCCCACAACAGTTTTGTCATTGGCTTTGGTTCCCCTGTTGATGGTGACAAATTCCCTTATTGTTGTATTATCACCTATTTCAACTGTAGTTTCTTCGCCCGCAAATTTAAGGTCCTGAGGAATTGCAGAGATTACTGCTCCGGGAAATATCTTACAATTTTTTCCAATCCGGGCACCTTCCATTATGGTAACATTTGATCCAATCCATGTACCTTCTCCAATTTCAACATTTTTGTGGATCGTAACAAATGGTTCGATTACAACATTGTTGGCTATCTTTGCCTGCGGATGTACGTATGCTAAAGGTTGATTCATTATAGATTATTTTGTTTTAACAATTTGTGCCATCAGTTCCGACTCCATCACTACTTTAGAACCCACAAAGGCCAAACATTTCATGTGGCAAATACCCCTTCTTACGGGAGAAATAAGAGTACACTTAAGTATAAGTGTATCACCCGGCACAACTTTTTGCTTAAATTTTACATTATCGATTTTCAAAAAATATGTGCTGTAATTCTCAGGGTCTTCAACAGTTGAAAGGATAAGGATACCTCCGGCCTGGGCCATAGCTTCAATTTGCAATACACCTGGCATTACAGGTTCATTAGGAAAATGACCCATAAAAAAAGACTCATTCATGGTGAGGTTCTTGACACCTACCACATGCGATTCACTCATTTCGATGACCTTATCCACTAAAAGAAAAGGATACCGATGAGGTAGCATTCTCTTAATATCGTTAATATCATAAATTGGTTTTTTATCTGGGTCATTTTGGGGAATTTGCTGCTCAACCATTCTTTTCTTGATATGTTTCTTGATTTCCTTCGCAAACTTTACATTTGAAGCATGACCAGGTTTGCGTGCGATGATCTGTCCTTTTATACGTTTCCCCGCCAGGGTTAAATCACCCACTATATCAAGCAACTTATGCCTTGCTGCTTCGTTTTCGAAATAGGGTTCAAGGTTGTTAAGAATACCTTCGGTTCTAACCTCAACAGATGGTTTATTAAACAGCTTTGCCAGTCTGTCAAGTTCATCTTGCTCAACCACCCTGTCAACATATACTATAGCATTGCTGAGATCGCCACCTTTGATCAGGTTTTGATTGAGTAGATATTCAAGTTCATGCAAAAAAACAAAAGTACGGCAGGGTGCAATTTGTGAATTAAAATCAACTATCTTATCGAGCACAGCATATTGTGAACCTAATACCTTCGATTTAAAATCAATCATGCATGAAATCCTGTAGTCGTCAGATGCTACAGCAATAAATTCACAATCCTTTTCCTCATCATAAAAACGAATGGTTTCTTTCACTTCAAAATACTCACGTGGAGCTTCCTGCTGCACAACACCTGCTTTTTCAAGTGCTTCTGCATAATACTTGCTGCTGCCATCCATTATTGGCATTTCCTGGCAATCCACATCAATAATTATATTATCGATATCCATACCTGTTACAGCAGCCAGAACATGTTCAACCGTAAGTAGTTTTACCCCATCTTTTTCAATGGTTGTGCCCCGCGATGTATCCACAACATAGTCTGCATCCGCTTCTATAAACACATCTTCTCCAATATCGGAGCGTAAAAAACGGATGCCGGTATTTTCTTCGGAAGGTTTGAAAGTTAAAGAAACATTTTGACCGGTATGTAAACCAACCCCCGATACCGTAACCGGATATTTTATTGTTTTTTGCTTCTCAATCATAATCCTGTATTAGTCCGTAAATCTATTGTAAAAAAAAACAGTAAACGGGTAAAAAATGGAAAAATAAATTTATACACCCGATTAAAAAACCAGGCAAAGATATGATTTTTTATCGTTTTGGTCGCTCTCCTAACTTTGTAAATACAAGATCAAGGCTTGTTTTTCAGCAGTTTCAATTCATTCTCCATTTCGTCAATTCTCTTAATCAGCCTTTCAAAGTTACGAAAATGTATGTAGGCCTTTATATATTTCTCATGGTCAATGGCAGGAGAACCCATAATGGTTTTGCCATTTCTTACATTGGAAGATAAGCCCGATTGGGCAGCAATTTTCACTTCATCACCCACGGAAATATGTCCGCTAATGCCAACCTGACCACCAATCATACAATTTTTCCCTACTTTGCTGGATCCTGCTATTCCGGACTGGGCAGCAATAACAGTGTTTTCGCCTATTGTTACATTATGTGCAACCTGAATAAGATTATCTAGTTTAACTCCTTTTTTAATAATCGTTGATCCCATGGTTGCCCGATCAATAGTAGTATTGGCACCTATCTCAACATTATCTTCCAGTATTACATTGCCAATTTGTGCAACTTTCATATAGTTATTATCACTTTGTGGTGCAAATCCAAAACCATCAGCGCCTATAACAGCACCGGAGTGTATCGTGCAATTTTTGCCTATAAGGCAATTTTCATATATCCTGACACCCGGATAAAGTTTGGTACCGGCCTTTATAATAACATTATTGCCAATATAACATTGGGGAAAAATTTTCACTGAATCTTCAATCACTACATTCTCGCCTATTACTGTAAACTCACCGATATATAGGTCTTTACCAAGTTTTACTGTTTCAGCAACACTTGCCATGGAAGAAATGCCTTTTTTCTGAGGAAGGTTTTGCTGATAAAGGTTTAGCAACTCTGCGAGGGCCTGATAGGCATTTTCAACCCTGATCAGGGTTCCCGATATTGGTTTTTCAGGATTAAAATCTTTGTTAACCAATATTATACTGGCTCCGGTTGTATATATATACTGAGCGTAAGCAGGGTTTGCAAGAAAGGTAAGGCTACCCGGGCGGGCTTCTTCTATTTTTGAGATTGTATTTACCTTTGATTCGGGGTTACCGTCAATTTCACCCCTCAGATAGTCAGAAATTTGTTTAGCAGTAAATTCC
>SLOJ01000257.1 GCA_007132585.1 Bacteroidales bacterium
GGGAAACAACCAATCCAACGAAATATTTGCAAGGTGGTTTTTTAACTCTTTAGACCGGCAAGCATTTCCCCGTAGCGGAGTAAAAGTAAATCTGAGCTCTACATATTTTTTTAATCAAAAGCCATCATTACGGTTTACCAATCCGGATGGCGAAGTAACAAGTGATCTTTCAGATGCGGGTATAGAGATGAGCAATTATTTGCAGTTTTCTCTAAACTGGCAATCCTGGATACAGATAAATTCAAGAATGAGTTCATTCAACCAGTTGCAGGTCGCTTATAACTATCAATATGAGCAGAGTTTTATTAATATGTTCAATTTGGGTGGCACCTATCCTTTTCTGAAAAACCAAATTGTTTTTGCCGGGTTAAACGAATACGAGATACTCAGCGAATCTGTCTTAGTGGGTACGATGGGCTGGCAATATAATATATGGGATGAATTTATGCTAACACCAGTTGTAAATGGAGCATTGTATAATTTTGATATTGGTGAGATATACGAAATATCAGGTGATAATTTTATTTTGGGAACAGGACTCAAAATAGGATATTTTTCTGCTGTAGGGCCGCTTGAAGTAACTTTCTCATATAGTCCTCAAACCCAAAAGGTTTTGGCTTATATTAACCTGGGGTGGACATTCTAATCAACAGATCATATATCAGTTCTAATTGAATGATTTAGTGATTTTATGCGAAATTTCAAAAGGTTTTGTTGTTAAAAATATTAATTTTATCATCCGAATTTTCAGGAAACTAATCACCCTGTTTTCGTGCTGTCATTTTACTTTTCCGGAGTTTCTCCGGTAATCTCTTGATTGTCAATTAAATTAAATGATATGATAAATCTACTAAAAAATTAATCTGGTTAACATGAAGAAAATTGTTGTGAAAAATCCCGTTGTTGAGTTAGATGGTGATGAAATGACCCGCATTATCTGGAAGTTTATCAAAGAAAAGCTCATATTTCCTTATCTGGAACTGGATGTTAAATATTTTGACCTGGGTATTGAATACCGAGATAAAACAGATGATCAGGTTACAATTGATGCCGCCCATGCCATTCAAAAATATGGAGTGGGTATAAAATGTGCCACCATTACTCCTGATGAGGTAAGGGTTGATGAATTTGGATTGAAGAGCATGTGGCGTTCACCCAATGGAACCATTAGAAATATTCTTGGTGGAACAGTATTTCGTGAGCCTATTCTCATTTCCAATATTCCCCGGCTTGTTCCGGGATGGACCAAACCCATTTGCATTGGAAGGCATGCCTTCGGTGATCAGTATCGTGCAACGGATTTTGTAACCAAAGGCACAGGAAAACTTACCATAACATTTACTCCGGATGACGGTTCAGAAGAAATATCACACGAGGTGTATCATTTTGAAGGAGATGGAGTAGCTATGAGCATGTACAATACTGATGAATCCATTGCCGGTTTTGCACGTGCCTGCATGAACCAGGCACTCCTGAAAAAGTGGCCCCTTTATCTTTCCACAAAAAATACCATCCTGAAAAAGTACGATGGAAGATTCAAGGATATTTTCGAAGAAATTTTTAATACCGAATTCAAAGATCAGTTTTATAAGGCCGGAATTACATATGAACACCGTTTAATAGATGATATGGTCGCCGCAGCACTTAAATGGGAAGGTGGTTTTGTATGGGCGTGTAAAAACTATGATGGTGATGTGCAGAGTGACACCGTAGCTCAGGGCTTTGGTTCGCTTGGTCTAATGACATCAACCCTTGTTACCCCCGATGGTAAAACGATGGAAGCCGAAGCTGCGCACGGAACAGTAACCCGCCACTATCGGATGCACCAGCAAGGGAACCCCACATCTACCAACCCCATTGCCAGTATATTTGCATGGACCCGTGGACTGGCTTTTCGCGGAAAGCTGGATGAAAATAAGGAATTAATACATTTTGCAGAAACCCTGGAAAAGGTTTGTATAGAAACGGTGGAAAACGGCAAAATGACAAAAGATCTGGCATTGCTTATTCACGGTGAAAAAATGACATCAGATCATTTTCTTACAACAAGTGAGTTTTTGGAAGCTATTGACCAGAACCTTCAGAATAAACTCAATGCAGGTTCATAAAAAATTTAATGTTATTTAAATCAAACCATGGAATATATTAAGAATAGATTTTACGAAGCAGCACTGAAAAAGTATGATGAGTTTCTCAAGCTCAAAAAAGAACACTCAGATGTGGTAATTGGCAAAGTTACCATTGGAAGTGTATTAACAGGAATGAAAGGAGTTCCCAGTCTGCTGACTGAGACATCCAAGCTTGATCCCAATGAGGGGATACGTTTCAGGGGGGTTTCATTGAAGGAATTACGGAAAACCATCCCCAGATTGTGTGAACATGGCGAACCCTTACCGGAAGGTTTGTTTTACCTTATGCTCATTGGTGAAATTCCTGAACTTGATGATATCAGTAACCTGAGCAAAGACTGGGCAAGCAGGGCAATTGTTCCCCAACATGTTTTTGATGTAATTGATGCTATGCCAAAAAATGCACGACCTATGGCCCAGTATGTTGCAGCCATTTCCAGTATGGCTTCCGATTCTTATTTTTTGAATGCACATCAGGCAGGTATTCCAAAAAAGTTTTACTGGGACTCAACATATGAAGATGTAATGAACCTTATTGCCCGTTTACCACGAATCGCAGCGTACATTTACAGGAGAACATTCCACAAAGGAGAACACATTGACGCCGATCCAAGGCTCGACTGGGCCGGTAATTTTGCCCATATGATGGGTTTTGGTTCACCACCACATATGCGGCTTATGAGAATGTACATGAGTATTCATGCCGACCATGAAGGAGGAAATGTGTCAGCCCATACCACACACCTGGTGGGTTCAACTCTGGCAAATCCCTATTATGCTTACTCTGCAGGAATGCTTGGATTGGCAGGTCCGCTGCACGGTTTTGCCAATCAAAACGTTCTTAACTGGATTTTTGATATGTTACGTGATCTGAATGATGATGATCCTTCGGAAGACAGGATCAAAAGATATGCAAAAAAGTTTCTTGCCGGAGGAGGCGTAATCCCCGGCTACGGCCATGCTGTATTGCGTATTACCGACCCAAGGTATGATGCCCAGAAGGAGTTTGCAGAAAAATTCATAAAGGAGGACAACCTTGTGAACATTGTAAACAAACTTTATAAAGTGGTTCCCCCGCTGCTCGAAGCTACCGGTAAAGTGAAGAATCCATGGCCCAATGTGGATGCATTCAGCGGAACCTTATTGCGTTTCTACGGAATAAAAGAACATCAGTTTTATACTGTTATGTTTGGAATGTCAAGGGCTTTGGGTGTTCTGTCATCACTGCTCTTCGACAGGGTTTTTGGTTTGCCCATCGAAAGACCTACATCTTATCCGTTGCAATGGTATCAAGATGTAGCTGAAGGAAAGATCAAAATTGATTTGTAGAAAATAAACCGGGAGCTATGCTCCCTGAAAAAAGAATTTATAAACCTGAATAATCATTGCTATGACAAAACTACCCTTCCACATTGAAGACCGTTTAAAAACCCCTAAGGGAGATTTTACCTTTTTTAGTTTGAAGAAACTTGAAGAACAAGGAATAAAAACTTCTCATCTCCCTTTTTCAATTCGCATTTTACTTGAAAATGTTTTGAGAAATTTTGATGGTTTTGCCATTACTGAAGAAAATATTAATACTTTACTGAACTGGAAACCAGAGCCAACGGATAAAGATATTCCTTTTAAGCCTGCACGTGTTTTGATGCAGGACTTTACGGGTGTTCCGGCTGTGGTAGATATTGCTTCACTCAGGGCAGAAATGGCACGTAAAGGCAAAGATCCTTCAAAAATAAACCCTCTTGTTCCCGTTGACCTGGTAATCGATCATTCTGTTCAGGTAGATTTTTTTGGTACTCAGTATTCGTATGAAAAAAATGTTGAAAGAGAATACGAACGCAACGGTGAGCGTTATCAGTTTCTCAAATGGGCACAAAAGGCTTTCGATAATTTTTCTGTCGTACCCCCCGGTATGGGAATTTGTCATCAGGTAAACCTTGAGTATCTTGCCCAGGGAGTTACTGTGCGCGATGGCGTTGCACTGCCCGACACACTGGTAGGTACTGACAGCCACACTCCTATGGTAAACGGAATCGGGGTAGTTGGCTGGGGAGTTGGAGGCATTGAAGCAGAAGCAGCACTTCTTGGGCAACCTATTTATTTTATTATGCCTGAGGTTATTGGTTTAAAGCTTACCGGAAAACTCCCCCTGGGAACCACTGCAACAGATATGGTACTTACTATAACTCAGTTGCTTCGATCTCATGGTGTGGTTGGAAAATTTGTGGAAGTATTTGGCGATGGACTAGATGGACTTACTGTCCCCGACCGGGCAACTATCTCCAATATGTCGCCCGAATTCGGTTGTACCATCACTTACTTCCCCATTGATGAACGTACACTCGATTATATGCGCAGCAGCAACCGTTCTGATGAACAAATTCAACTGGTTGAAGATTATTGTAAAGCCAATATGCTCTGGCGCACCGGTAAAGAAGAAATCACCTATTCTCATGTACTCGAACTCGATTTGAATACGGTTGAGCCTACCATTGCCGGACCCAAAAGGCCTCAGGATAAGATTTTACTTCGTAATGCCAAGGAGACATTTAAAAAACAACTTTCATCAGATTTTAAACGGGAATATATTGAACCCGACAAGCGTGAAGTAGAGCGTTGGATGGGAGA
>SLOJ01000005.1 GCA_007132585.1 Bacteroidales bacterium
AAATACCACGGTTCACTAAAGGCTGAGCACGGAACCGGCAGAAACATGGCGCCCTTTGTGGAAAAGGAATGGGGCAGCGAAGCCTATGCCATGATGAAGGAGATCAAGGCTGTTTTTGATCCGGAAAATCTTCTCAATCCGGGGGTTATTCTCAACGACAATCCCCACATCCATCTTGAGAACCTGAAACCCATGGCTCCTGTGCACCCGGTGGTGGATAAATGTATCGAGTGTGGTTTCTGCGACAGCGTTTGCGTATCAACCGATCTCACGCTGAGTCCGCGGCAGCGTATCGTGGTGCTGCGCGAAATGGAACGACTCAAAGAAAATGGTCACGAGCCCCATATCCTGGCTTCCCTGAACCGCGATTTTGATTACGGCGGCAACCAGACCTGCGCCACCGACGGACTTTGCGCCATAAACTGCCCGGTAAAGATTGATACGGGTGAGATGATCAAAACCATCCGCAGCGAAAAAATCAGGCCTGTAAATCAACGACTGGCAGGATTTATGGCATCACATACCGGATTTGTTGTGCGTTCTGCAGCGTTGGGGCTGAATATTGTAAACTTTTTTCATACAATTCTGGGAGAGAAGTTTTTAAAAACTCTTTCTTCAGGTTTACGAAAGCTTTCAGCCAACAGACTGCCCCAATGGAACCGATATTTCCCCAAAGGTGCTCCCCGTTTACGAAAAGATATCGGTACCCGGGATACAAATCCCAAAGTGGTATATTTCCCGACCTGTATCAACCGTGGAATGGGAGTTTCCAAAGACTACGATGAAAAAATTGCTCTGAGTGAGAAAATGGTCACCCTGCTGAAAAAAGCGGGTTATGATATCATTTATCCGGAAAAGCTCAACAGCCTTTGCTGTGGCATGGCCTATTCCAGTAAGGGGTATAAAGAACAGGGGAAACAAAAATCCGATGAGCTGGAAGCGGCACTGGGGGTTGCCAGCCGCAACGGCGAATATCCTGTCCTGTGCGATATGAGTCCCTGCCTGTTCACCATGAAAAGCAATATGGAACCTGGTCTTAAACTTTACGAACCCATAGAATTCATCCTGGAGTTTCTCACAGATAAGCTGGATTTCCACCCTGTGAATGAAAAAATTGCAGTATTTTCGGTGTGCAGTGCCAAAAAGATGGGACTTGAAACACAGCTGGTTATGCTTGCCAAGATGTGCTCCACCCGGGTTGTGGATATGGAAGCCAACTGCTGTGGCTTTGCCGGCGACCGCGGATTCACCTACCCCGAGTTGAACGCCCATGGCTTGCGAACCCTGAAAGAACAGGCCAAAGATTGTTCTGCGGGCTATTCCACTTCGCGCACCTGCGAAATCGGATTGAGCCTGCACAGCGATGTTTCTTTCAAATCCATTATCTACCTGGTGGATAAAGTAACATCTCCAAAAGTAAAATCGTCCTAAGGGTATATAATTTAATGAAGTCCGAAGACGGAGGTCCGAAGTAATTGCCGGCCAACTCCCCCTTTCAAACCCGAAGGGTTCGACGAAGACAACGGGGTTGGGGGGATGTAAAAGATCAATCCGGGCAGGAACTTAAGTCGTACCCGGAGAGAACTCCGGCGTTTTCAGCGACTTGGCGACTCTGCGGTAAAAAACCCTACTGCACCGTCATTTCCCCCCTCAGCGAAGTTTGCAGGTATTTCCTGATTCGCTGGGCTGAGTAGTTATTTCCGAGCAAGTACATCAGCTTGGTAATGGCCGATTCAAGGGTAATGTCGTAACCGCTTACTACTCCAATTCTGTGCAGCTTAATACTGGTCTCGTATTTCCCCATGTTAACGGCACCTCCCCTGCACTGGGTAACATTGTAAATGATCAGTCCGCGTTCAACAGCCCTTTCCAGTTCTTCCATAAACCAGTCGTGTGTGGGCGCATTGCCCGAACCAAAGGTCTGCATTACCACAGCCTTAATGCCTTCGATATTCAGAATGGCTTGCACAGCTTCAAGGGTAATTCCCGGAAACAAAGTAAGCACAGCCACTCCCGGATCCATGCTTGTAAAGATTCGGAATTCCTGCCCGATAGGCTTATGAATAGATTCATGATTGTATTTGATCTCAACACCCGCCTGGGCCAATACCGGATAATTCACCGAACGGAAAGCCTCAAAATGTTCGGCATTGAACTTATGCGTGCGGTTGCCGCGGTAAAGCTGATATTCAAAATAAATACACACTTCGGGTACCAGGGCCTCACCACCCTTTTTGGCTGCTGCAATTTCAAGGGAAGTGATGAAGTTTTCCTTTCCATCGGTCCTGATCATACCTATGGGAAGTTGCGACCCGGTAAGAATAACCGGTTTGGAAAGATTTTCGAGCATAAAACTCAATGCCGATGCAGTATAGGCCATCGTATCAGAACCATGCAAAATCACAAACCCATCATATTTCTCATAATTTTCCTCGATGATCTTTGCCAGGCGCACCCATACGGCAGGCTGCATATTGGAAGAATCAATGATAGGATCGAAGGAAATGCTGTCGATATGAAAACCGAATTTTTTGATCTCAGGAATCTGGGCGGTAAGGTGCTTAAAATCAAAAGCTTGCAGGGCGCCGGTTTCGGAATTCTGGACCATTCCTATGGTTCCGCCGGTATAAATAACGAGTATCTGGGCTTTTCGGCTCATATTTTCTGTCTCAGCTTAATTGAAATAACTTCTTTGCATTTTCTGTGGTAATACTTGCTATACTTTCAACATCCGTGGATTTCAGTTCAGCCACTTTTTGCGCAATGATGGGGATGTATGATGATTCATTTCTTTTTCCACGGTAAGGCACCGGCGGCAGGTAGGGAGCATCGGTTTCCAGGATAAGATACCTGGCATCTGTTTCTTTAACTACCTTTGCCATCATACTTTTTTTGTATGTAACCACTCCCCCTATTCCCAACATAAATCCAAATTCAGTGAACCAACGGGCCTGCTTAACATTTCCGGGAAAACAATGCATAACACCTTTCAGTCGCCTACCCCGATATGCTTCCAAAACTTCCATGATCTCCTCCACCGAGTTGCGCGAGTGGATCACCAAGGGCAGATTAAACTCCAAAGCCCATTCAATTTGCGTTTTGAATGCCTGCACCTGCTGGTGAAAAAAGGTTCTATCCCAGTACAGGTCGATGCCGGCTTCGCCCACAGCACACATTGTCCCTTTTTCAAACCAGGGTTTAATGCGGGCAAGGACTTCTTCAAAATCCTCTTTTACTGATGTGGGATGCAGCGCCATCATGGGTTTGCAGTTGGCCGGGAAGGCCATACACAGATCCATCATGGGCTGAATGGTTTCTTCATCCACATTGGGAAGCAACATATACTCCACACCGGCCTGAACAGCGTTTTCCACAACACTGTTCCGGTCCTTGTCAAACTGTTCAAGGTAAAGATGGGTATGGGTGTCAATGTATCTGAACATACTTTTAACGGAACTTATTACCCACTTCTTTGAGCATGACATCAGTCATTTTTTTCAGATCAAAGCTATTGGTAAGACCCCAGTCTTTTTGTGCCACAGAATCATCAATACTTTGCGGCCACGATTCGGCAATTGCCTGGCGAAAATCAGGGTTGTAAGTTATTTTAAAATCCGGAATTTGTTTTTTGATCTCTTCAGCAATTTCTTTGGGGCTGAAGCTGATGCCTGCCACATTGTAGCTGCTCCTCACCTGAATTTTATCTGCCGGTGCTTCCATCAGGTTTATGGTGGCCTTTATGGCATCATCCATAAACTGCATGGGAAGGTAAGCATCTTCAGCAAGAAAACATTCATATTGTTTCTGGCGGATGGCTTCGTAGAAAATCTCGACGGCATAATCAGTGGTGCCGCCACCAGCTTCGGTTTTATGACTTATCAGCCCCGGATAGCGGATGCTTCGCCCGTCAACACCATATTTATGAAAATAATATTCAAGCCAGCGCTCACCGGCAAGTTTGCTTATTCCATATACTGTGTTGGGTTCCATAACGGTAAACTGAGAAGTATTCTGACGGGGTGTGGTAGGTCCGAAAACAGCTATAGAACTGGGCCAGAAGACCTTTGACAGATTTAGCTCGCGCGATAGTTCCATTACATTCAGCAAACTCTCCATATTGATATGCCAGCTGGCAATGGGTTTTTTTTCAGCATTTCCTGAGAGGATGGCCGCCAGGTGATAGATCTGCGTGATCTTATTCCGGCTTACGGTACCAAACAAACGGTGGGTGTCGAGCACATCAAGGATCTCAAATGGGCCCCCTTCAGTAATTTCTTTGTCGGCGGGTTTGATATCGGTAGCCACCACGTTGGCATCACCATAAATTTTTCTCAGTTCAAGTGTAAGCTCCGAACCTATCTGGCCGGCACAGCCAATAACAAGTATTTTTTCCATTTTGTATTTTTTTGTTGAATTAAGGGTGTGGCAAAGTTAGAAAAGTTTTTTCACCCCCAAAGAGCCGTTTAGTATGCTAAATAATAATTTTGATAATCATCTCTCTGTTAAATGGTGATATAAAAAATAGAATATTCAGTGGCTATTTTTTTTGACCCACCCCGCCCTACGGGCACCCCTCCCGTACGAACGGGACAGGTCCCTACAAGCAGGGAGGGGAGAGAAAACCCAAACTTCAGTGCTGATACTTTTAATTTTGCGAAAAAATGGAACTTTTAATTTGCTTATTACTGTTTCACAATAACCACTGCAGATACACCCCTCCCTGCTT
>SLOJ01000033.1 GCA_007132585.1 Bacteroidales bacterium
AATGCTTTTAAAGAAGTATGATCCTGAATTTTATACTGAAGTGGATATTGCCAACCCTAACCGAATGATGCGCGGACTGGAAGTATTTTTTGCCACAGGACAGAAGTATTCTCA
This sequence comes from Bacteroidales bacterium, assembly GCA_007132585.1. Taxonomy (GTDB): domain Bacteria; phylum Bacteroidota; class Bacteroidia; order Bacteroidales; family UBA7960; genus SKVR01. The sequence continues at coordinate 115 of SLOJ01000033.1, forward strand.
AATGCGACAAAAAACACGGATAGAAAGAGAGTTCAAAATAAAAAGGATCATTCTCAATCGCCCCAGAAAAGAACTTTTTGAACGTATTAACCTGCGCACCAACCAAATGGTACAATCGGGGCTTATTGAAGAAGCACTCAGGTTCTTTCCCTACAGGCATCTTAATGCCCTGAATACCGTGGGATACAAAGAACTTTTTTCATGGATGCGCAATGATTGGGATCTTCCTGCTGCACTGGAAAAAATAAAAACCAACACCCGCAGATATGCCAAAAGACAACTGACGTGGTTTAAACGATATGATGATGCAGTTTGGTTTCTTCCCCATGAAGAGAATGCAATTTTGAATTACATAAAAAAAGATGAGGCCAGTTGAACCGGTCTCTTCTTAAAACCTATTCCGGTAAAATTTCCGGAAAGCAGATTTATTTATCCAGGTGGAACTCTACCAACCCTTCCATGGGCAAAACCAATGTTCTTCCCAGGGTAATCCCATGGCGATCGGCGGCTTTCTGCAACTGATCTTTGAAATTGAAACCCACTGAACCCACACAGGAAAAAGGTATTTCCTTATATCCTGTGTAATTACTTACCTGCTCGCGAAAATAATCATCAAAAGAGTTGACCACAATCTCTTCAATAAAAGGATGATGAATCTGTTGCTTCAGAAATTTGGCAAACTTAGCCAGAAAAGTATTGGGATTGGGTTTTTTATAGACATTGTTAAGAATATCTTCAGGAGTGTATGTGTATGTTTTCTGAAATGCTTCAGCAATTTCTGCAGGAACCTTACTCTTCAGATATAAAGAAAGAAATATTCTGCCCAATGTTGCTCCGCTGCCCTCATCACCAAACATATAACCTACGGAAAAAATGGTTTCCACAACATCATTTCCATCATAAAGACAAGCATTTGATCCTGTACCCAATATACCTGCAATACCCCGGTTTCGACCGTGAAGAGCACGAGCAGCGCCCAGCAGATCATGATCTACGGTGGTTTCTGCAGAAGGGAAAAGCTGTTTAAGGGCATTATTGATCACTGCCTGTTTCGATTCTGAGCTACAACCCGCTCCGTAAAAATGAACTTCCTTTACAAGAGAAAGGTCAAACTTCTCGGTAAATTCCTTCTTCAGTGTATCATACACCAGGCTGGTATCAACAAAATAAGGGTTAAATCCCATGGTTTGAAATCTGAGGTGCTCATTACCCTCCTTGAGAAGCAACCAGTCAGTTTTGGTACTTCCGCTATCAGCTAATAAGATCATAGTATACAGATTATACAGATTATACAGATTATACAATTTATACTTATTGATTAATTTATTTCCCAAAATCAGCAGAGAATTCCTTCACAAGCATCTCTTTCAGTTCAACCGGTTTGATATTTCTTTTCAGTTTACCATCTCTAACCCAGGAGATCCGACCTGTTTGCTCGCTTACCACAATGGCAATGGCATCTGACTGCTCGGTAATTCCTACGGCTGCACGGTGCCGGAGCCCAAGATAAGCCGGAAACATTGTGCTTTCCGATACCGGAAGCACACAGCGTGCTGCACGTATGCGATTATTGACAATAATAATTGCACCATCATGCAGCGGACTGTTTTTATAAAAAACATTTTCAAGCAGTTGTCTTGAAATAATGGCATCCATCAATTGTCCGGTTTCCACAAAGAAGTCGAGCTTGTTTTCCCGGGTAATTACAATAAGAACACCGGTATGTGATGAAGCAAGTTGCTCGCATGCAGTAACAATATCGTTGATATTCAGCCTTGATTCTTCATCAGCCTGCCAAAAACGACTCAGGAAAGTTCTTGTCTTTTTCCCCAGAAAGCTTCTTGTGCCAAGCAAAATAAGAAACTTCCTGATCTCGGGTTGAAAAACCACGATTAGTGCCAATACACCCACACTGATGAACTGACCAAGAATTTCTGTAAGAAGTTCCATTTCAAACAAGCGCACCAGCCACCATATTATGTAAATAGAGATGATTCCCAGAAAAATATTCAATGCACCTGTGCCACGTATTATTTTGTACAAATAGTAAATAAGTACGGCCACCAGAAAAATATCGATGATGTCGAGAAAACGTATTTGAATAAAAGCCGGGAGACCGGTGATTATCATCTGAGAAAAAATATCAGGGTTAAACCAGAAAACTTTTCATTGGCAAAGATAGAAATATAATGTGCCGGTTTTTAAGAAAATCTATCCGGATTACATTCTTTAAACTTTTCAACAATTTTTATTGCTTCCATTGCTTCACGGGCATCGTGTACCCTGAGAATTTTGGCGCCTTTCTGCAAAGCTATGGTGTTAAGCACGGTAGTTCCGTTAAGTGCCTTTTCAGGAGAAGTACCCAGCACTTTATTTATCATTGACTTACGTGAAAAACCCACCATAAGCGGTAAATCAAAAACTCGAAAATAATCCAACCCGTTCAGGAGCAGGTAACTGTCTTCAAGGTTTTTCCCAAAACCAAATCCAGGATCCAGAATGATATCATGTATACCCAATTGCCTTAGCCTATCGGTTTTTTTTGCGAAATAGAATATAATTTCCTTCACGATATCCTGGTATACCGGATTGTTCTGCATATTTTCAGGAATGCCTTTCATATGCATCATGATATAGGGTACATTGAGCCGGGCAACGGTTTCAAACATTGCGGAATCAATCTCCCCGGCCGATATATCATTAATTATATGTGCCCCTGCATGAACAGCAGCTTCTGCCACTTCAGAATTATAGGTATCAACCGATATTATTGCTTCGGGAAATTTGCCTGTAATGGCAGCAAGAGCGGGTAACAACCTTTTTCTTTCCAACTCAGGATCTATAAGTTCGGCGCCCGGCCGGCTGCTGGCAGCACCCACATCAAGGATTACTGCACCCTGCCCCAGCAATTCATCGGCACGGTCAATATAATCAAGCTTATTGCGGTATTTTCCACCGTCATAAAAAGAATCAGGACCAATATTGATCACTCCCATGACAATGGGTGCGGATAAATTTATAATTTTGCCCTTGCAGTTGAGAGTTGTTTTTGGTGCAAAAAATGTATCTTTCAACATTGTATTTTAGAGGAAAAATTTGAATCCATAAATTTTTAAATCAGGATGGAAGCGAAAACCAATGAGCAATTTGAGCAGATCAGAAAGATCTGTCTGGATATTTTTACAAAAAAGATGCAGGATTACGGAAGTGCATGGCGCATATTGCGTAGTTCTTCCCTCACCGATCAGATCTTTATCAAAGCCCAGCGAATTCGCTCCATTCAGGGCAAAGGTACACAAAAAATTAATGAGGGGATCAAACCTGAGTTCATTGGTATTGTAAATTACTCGGTAATGGGGCTTATACAACTGGAGCTCGGACATGCCGACCAACCCGATATGGACCTTGAGAAGGCCACCGGAAAATACAATCATTACTACGAAAAGGCTAAAAGCCTTATGCTCGACAAAAACCACGATTATGGTGAAGCATGGCGCGAAATGCGCATTTCAAGCCTGGCAGATATCATTTTAATGAAACTGCTTCGTATTAAACAGATCGAAGACAATAAAGGACTTACCCGGATTTCGGAAGGCATCGATGCCAACTATTACGATATCATCAATTATGCTGTTTTTGCTTTAATAAAACTTGAGCTGGAAGAACCTGATAAAGAAAGTCATTAAATTTAAGAACTGTGTTGAAATTTTTAGGAAAACGAACCGGATACGGATTACTTGTAATGCTTGGGGTTATCACAGTAGTGTTTTTCCTTTTTACCATTCTGCCCGGCGATCCGGCCCGGATGATGCTGGGGCAGAGAGCTGATATTTCTTCGGTGGAAGCTATCCGTGCAGAACTTGGTCTCGACAGGCCCGTTCATGTTCGGTATCTCAATTATGTAAATGATCTTTCTCCGGTTTCACTGCATAAAACTAACAACGAGGAAAGTTTCTTCTACCTTGATAAAGAAAAATATAATTACAGCAAACTTTTAAGTGTTGGAGGTATCGGCCTGGTGGTAAAGGTACCATACATGGGCCGCTCTTACCAGAGCAACCGAACGGTTACTGAAGTTCTTGCCGTTGCTTTCCCCAATACCCTTTTACTTGCCTTCGTTTCCATAAGTTTTGCTATGTTGCTGGGTGTTTTGCTGGGAATTTTCTCAGCCATCCGCAATAATTCATTTGTAAGCAAATTTATTTTGGTATTCTCAGTTTCGGGCATGTCGCTCCCCTCCTTTTTTGCTGCCATCATCATTGCATGGCTGTTTGCTTTTGTACTGGCTGATTATACCGGACTCAACATGACGGGTAGCCTGATGGCAGTTGATGATTACGGCCGGGGCGAATACATACAGTGGAAGAATCTGATATTACCGGCATTAACACTGGGCATAAGGCCACTCGCCATAGTTGCCGAACTTACACGGAGTTCACTCATAAATGTTCTTTCGCAGGATTACATACGCACTGCAAAAGCCAAAGGACTCAGCTTTTACCGGGTAATAACAAGGCATGCACTTAAAAACGCTATGAATCCTGTTATTACTGCCATATCGGGTTGGTTTGCATCACTTATGGCGGGTGCTGTTTTTGTTGAATATGTATTCGATTGGAAAGGAGTCGGGGTAGTAATTGTTGAATCGCTTGAAACCTACGATTTCCCGCTAATTATGGGGGCTGTTTTGCTGATATCGGTAATGCTGGTACTTATCAATATCCTTGTAGATATTACTTATGGTTTGCTCGATCCAAGAATCAGACTCCAATAGAAAACTACAGTTACCATATTTCAAAATTCCATATTTTTACTTAGCTTTTACCGGGGCAGATTTACTACTTTTGCCATTGCAAATCATTTCAAACCTAATATCAAATCAAAAATTCAGACAAAAATGAGAAAAAAGATTGTAGCAGGAAACTGGAAAATGAATCTTACACTTGAGGAAGGAATTAAGCTTTCTTCTGAAATCAAAGACTTTGTAAAGAATAATCCTTTGGATAATCTTCCGGGCAAGCCCGAGGTATTGATGTTTACTCCCTTTATTCATCTTACGGCAGTTGCAGAAAATGCTGCAGATGTGCAGGGATTGGGTGCAGGAGCACAAAACTGCCATACTGAAGAGAAAGGTGCTTTTACAGGTGAGACTTCTGCAGCCATGATCAAATCTACGGGTGCTGAAAATGTACTGGTAGGTCATTCGGAAAGACGCTCTTATTTTGGCGAAACCGATCAGGTGCTGGCCCAAAAAACGGAAATTGCTCTGAAGCATGCCCTGAGACCCGTATTTTGCTGTGGCGAAGTTCTTGACGAAAGAAATGCCGAAAAGCACTTCGACGTGGTTAAGGAACAACTTGAAAAAGGGCTTTTCTGGCTGAGTGAAGATGAGTTTGCCAAAGTGGTTATTGCCTACGAACCTGTTTGGGCCATTGGCACAGGAGTTACTGCGAGCCCTGAACAGGCGCAGGAGATGCACGCCTACATACGAAAGATCATTGGTGAAAAATACAATGCAACGGTAGCCAACAATACCACTATCCTTTACGGCGGTAGTTGTAATGCCAAAAATGCTGCCGAACTTTTCGCCAAAGAAGATGTGGATGGCGGTCTTATTGGCGGTGCTTCGCTTAAAGCAGATGATTTTTGCACCATTATAAAATCCTTTTAATTCATGAGCTCGATAAACTACGTGGAAGTTACCGCTGTGGTTGAACCTGTCCAGCCATGGGCAGACCTGCTCATTACTGAAATGGCAGAAATAGGCTTTGAAAGCTTTGAGGAAAACCTTAAAGGCTTCAAAGCCTATATTCAGTCTGATGCATTTGATGAGAAAAAACTAAATGCCATCGCTATACCGGAAATGAAGGCAGATGGGGCAAAATTTACTTTTACCGTAAAAAAAATAGATAACCAGAACTGGAACCAGGTTTGGGAAAGCAATTTTGAACCGGTGGATGTAAAACAGCAATGTTACATCAGGGCTCCGTTTCATGAAACCAAACCCGACTATCCGTGGGAAGTGATCATTGAACCCAAAATGTCATTCGGCACAGGACACCATGAAACTACAAGCCTGATGGTAGAATGGATGCTTGAAACCGACTTCAATGGTAAACATGTTCTGGATATGGGTTGTGGCACAGGTATATTGGCCATACTTGCATCAATGATGGGTGCCGAACCGGTTGTGGCAATTGACAATTACCCTTTTGCATATGAAAATACCCTGGAAAATATAGATAGAAACGAAACCCCGGACATCAGGGTTTTGCTTGGCGATGTTTCGCTCCTTGGTAAGGAAAACTACGATATTATACTCGCAAATATTACCAAAAATGTTTTGATGGAAGATATTGAAGTATACGCCTCAGTACTTAACCAGAATGGGGAATTATATATCAGTGGGTTTTTTGCTGATGACATGCAGGATATAATTCAAAAGGCAGAAAAATACAGCATCAGAGAAGTGGATTACAAACAAAACAAAGAATGGGTGGCTGTAAAACTGGTAAAGAAACAATAAAAGATGTGGAGAGACTTCTGTAAGTTTATGAGTTATTGACATTAAAATAAATCCAGATGTTTGAAAGAGAATTAGACACGACCTTTTCGGATATCTGATATCAGGAACCTACAAAACCATATATGCTGAAAAGACTTTTACTTTATTTTATTCTCCTTTTTTTTATTACCAATACACTAACCTTTGGTCAGGATCAGCCGGGTTTCCCCCAGGATGATGATGAATTTATTTTGCAATTGCAGGAATTACTTATTGAAGTTGACAGGCAACAATCAGAAAAGGCACAGTGGGTGCTTGATACCTTTGCTGCTATTTACACTGATGACAGTTTTTTCAATGATCAAAAGAAAGTAACGATACAAAATACACTTGTCCTGATGCGTGGTTTGCATCTGAATGCCTGGCCCGATTTTTTTACCTACCTTGAAAGTATTGTCAAACTATATAATTTACCATATGGCAAAGAAAGCTTTGGTGCATGGCATGAAAGCTTCACGCCCTTAATTACTTCTGCAACCCGGCATCGCCTTATTCGTTACTGGCAAAAAACTTTTGAGCTGTTTGATAAAAACATTATATCATCATCTGCTTCCATCAGCTGGCATTTACGCAAAAACAACTACATTTTCAGCTATGAAGATGGCAAAACATGGATCTCCTTCAGTGAAAATGACCTTGTATGCTATGCTCAGGGCGATAGTACTGTAATTTACAACACTTCGGGCCGGGCAGACTTTTTTGCAGAAAGATTTACCGGGAGGGGGGGCAAGATTACATGGGAAAGAGTAAATCTTGAACCCGGTGAAGTGCATGCAATCCTTGGCAACTATTCTTTAAACCTGTCTGTGGCCCGATTTGAAGTTGATTCGGTTACCTTTTTCAACCGGCATTTCTTTGATGAACCCCTGCACGGCAAACTTACTGAAAGAATACTGGCCGATGTTAAACCTGAAGATGCCAATTATCCCAGATTTCAGTCTTATCAGGCCTTTCACGAAATTGTTGACCTGTTTCCGGGTATCGATTTCAGGGGCGGTTTTACCATGATGGGGCAAAGAGTAATTGGTTCGGGCACAGATAATGCAGATGCTACCATTAAATTTTACCGGTCTGATTCTCTTTTTATAACAGCAAGAAGCCGTGCCTTTTCCATTCGTCCTGACAGAATCATTACCGAACGCTCCGAAATAAGCATTTACCTGGCTGGCGACTCTATTTATCATCCTGCTGCAAGCATGCGGTATTTGCACCCCAATCGTGAATTTTCAATCCAAAGAGACGAAAAAGGAACTTCCAGGGCCCCCTTTACCAATAGTTTTCACAGGGTTGATATGTACTGCGAAGCTATTTACTGGAATATTGATACATATGAAATGGAGCTGAGAATGATAAGGGGATTGAGTGAAACAGGCAGTGCAGTTTTTGAATCTCAAAATTTCTTTTCTGAATTACGGTATATGCGCATGCAGGGCATATCGGGTTTACACCCCCTCATTAGGCTTCGCAACTTTGCAAATGAATACAACTCAAGAACATTTCCTGTGAGTGAATATGCACGTTATCTTCGGCAGGATGTGGGCAGCGTTATTGCCCAGGTGCTCTCCTTTTCTTTTTTCGGTTTCCTTTCCTACGATTCCGATAATCAAACAGTAACACTGTATGACAGATTGTATCATTATATAACATCCTATACAGGCCGCAGTGATTTTGATGTAATGCAGATAAACTCCGAAGCCCGGGTGAATGGTCGCCTGAATATGAATAATTTCGATTTGCATCTTTACGGAGTTGAGCGAATACCTCTCAGCCGGGAAAAAAACGTGGTCATTTACCCGCATGAGAAAGAGCTTATACTGAAGCAAAATCGCGACATTTACTTCCATGGCCACATTGAATCAGGTCTTTTTGATTTTTATGGTAAAGAGTTCTTTTTTGATTATGATATGTTTAAGATCGACCTTGTAAATACCGATTCCATGAGTTTCAGGGTACGATCACACACCCCCGACAGCCAGGGTCGATACTCTTACCATCGGGTTCAAACTGTATTGGAGGGCATCAATGGCGAATTGCTGGTTGACCATCCACGAAATAAATCGGGTCAGATGCCTTATCCGCGCTATCCAATATTCAACTCCAACAACGAATCCTACATGTTTTACGATCGCGAGTCGGTACAGGAAGGAGCCTATAACCGCGAAGAGGTATATCTGAAACTTATCCCTTTCACAATCGATAGTCTTGATAACGCTACTACCGACAATATAGCCTTTGATGGAGTATTCATATCAACCGGAGTTTTCCCTGATTTTTACGATTACGTTACCGTGCAGGAAGATTATTCGCTGGGATTCAGCACAGAAACTCCCGAAGAGGGTTATCCTGTATGGGGTGGCAAAGCAATATACAAAGGACCGATACGGATGAGTAATGAAGGTTTGCGGGCCGACGGACGACTGGAGTTTTTAAACGCAACCGTTGATGCTGAAACCATGTTTATGTACCCCGACTCGGCAAGAGCCCGTGTAAATGCCTTCAACCTTGCAGAACTGGATGGCCCGGTTGAACATCCGTCAGTCAAAGCAATGGATGTAAATATGTTATTCCTGCCGAATGAAGAGATCATGTCAGTTAAAAATACAACCCGCCCGTTTGAAATGTTTGACGGCCTTGTAACCATGGAAGGAACCCTGAATGTCTCACATGATGGCCTTGATGGATATGGTAAGCTTAACCTTGCAGGTAGTGAACTTGCATCTGATCAGATAAGTTTTAACAAAGATGACTTTATTGCCGATAATTCAGATATAAAACTAATGACCGCCGATGGCAAACGGCTGGCAGTTTCAGCTACCAGTTTTGATGCAAAGGTAGATGTTGCGGAGCAGGTTTCTCTCTTTGCAAACATCGAAAATCAATCTAAAATTACTTTTGATATTGGTGAGTTTGATGCCTATGGATTTGACTGGATGTGGGATATGAAAGGCGGTAATTTGCAACTGAAAAGCATCCACCATGATGAAATTGCCGCACTATCAGGCATGAAACCTGAAGAATGGATATATTATGACTTCAGTGGTAAAGAAATTATCTCCACACGGTCGGCAAGAGATTCGTTATCCTTTTACGCCGGAAACCTTCATTACAACCTGGAAGAAAATGTTATTCATGCTGATGATGTGAAGATCATAAAAATAGCAGATGCTGCTATTTATCCCCATGAAGGAAAAGTGAAGATCAATGAAAACGCTACCCTTGATAAGCTGGAGAATTCCATGATACTGGCCAATACATCATCGCTGCTGCACCGCTTTTATGATGCAGAAGTTACCGTGGGATCAAAAAACAGTTATACCGCTATGGGCATGTATGACTATACAGATGTGATGGGCAATGTTCAGCCTGTATACTTTGATTTTATAAGAGTTGACCGGCAAACAGGATCAACGCGGGCCACTGCTGAAATAGCACGGGAGATGGAGTTTACTATTAGTCCGGAATTCGGCTTTAACGGAAAAATTGAATTAAAAGCTGAAAAAGAATTTTTCGAATATAACGGTGCAGCACGGATCTTTGCCGACTGCCCGGGCTATCAACCAAATTCGGTAAGATTCCATGCAGAAATAAAACCCGACAGTGTATTCATACCCCTGGAAGAAGACCTGAGAAACGATGCCAACGGAAGTATTTTGACCGGTATTATGCTTTCGGGCGATTCACTGAAGATCTATCCGGGTTTGTTTACCCGCAGGAGACATTATTCTGATATGGAGATCGTTTCTGCAACCGGATACCTTGCCTGGGAACCCGGCCTGAGACAATACCAGGTAAGTTCATTGGAGAAACTTCACAACCAACAACTGCCCGACGATATTATTACATTCGACCCAAATACCTGTATTATTGAAGGCCATGGCGACCTTACCCTTCTTGAAGACCTGGGCCAGTTCAAGCTTACAACCTACGGCAAGGTAACCACGGATATCAAAACCAATGAAACATTGCTTGATATAATTATGGGGATTGATTTTTTCTTCCTTAACAGCGCTTTGGGCACAGTAGAAGAGAACATACGAAACAAAAAAGAACCCATCGTTGATATAAATCTGAACAGATTCAAATACAGCAGTTTCCTGCACAAAAGAACAGATGGTCCTACTGCAAAAGCATTGATTGATGAACACGTTCATCTGGGTCATTTCAGAAGATTCCCTCCTGAGCTCAATCATACTTTCTTTTTTGCCGACCTGAAAATGAAGTGGAATGAAAAATCACAATCCTTCCATACTACTGCTCCGCTGGGTATAGGAAATATGGAACGTTTCCCCATAAACTTATATATCGACGGTTTTATTGAACTGAAAAAAACACGCTCTTCTGAGGATATCTTTACAATGGTACTGATCCCCTCAGGGCTTGCGAGCGAAGGAGTTGGTCTTGATTTCTACTATTATATCTATACCAATAATATTTTGCAAACCATTTCATCAAAACCCGATTACAACGACATGATCAGAAGTGTGAAACCCCGCCGCAGGAGAATGAATGTTGATCGCGGAGAACGACCTTTCACATATATCCTGGCATCGGAACGCCGGCCTTTTGATTTTGTCAGAAATATGAAACTTTTAAACGATTAAATTTGTAGCTTATAAAAATTTAATCGTTTATTAAAAACCAAAATTTAAACTATGAATTGGGAAGTATACAAAGTACTTGCATTGCTGGCCGCATATATATTGGGTTCTATACCCACATCGGTGTGGTTTGGAAAGATTTTTTACAAAATTGATTTACGGGAACATGGGAGTGGTAATGCAGGTGCCACAAATGCACTACGGGTTTTCGGAAACCGTGCCGGAGCCCTTATTCTGGTACTGGATGCACTTAAAGGCTTTGCTGCCGTTTACCTTAGCCGGTTTTTCCCTGAAGCATCTTTTACGTCGGCAAATAATGTAGTAATATACCAGCTCATGCTGGGATCAATGGCATTGCTTGGTCATGTATTTCCCCTGTTTGCCGGTTTCAGAGGCGGAAAAGGTATTGCTACACTTGTGGGTATCGTTATTGCACTCTTTCCCCAGGCCGTGCTAATCTGCCTGGCTGTATTTCTGCTGGCTTTTTTGCCTACACGATACGTTTCGCTCGGCTCAATATCCGCGGCCATTACATTTCCAATAGCAGTAATTTTTATTTTACAAAGTGATCTTATCGCAGAGATCATCTTCTCCCTGGCCGTGGCAGTCTTTGTTCCCCTAACCCATCACAAAAACATAAAACGACTTCTGAAAGGGCAGGAAAACAAGCTTCTTTTTCGTAAAAAAGGGATTGCTTCGGAGTTGGAAAAAAATGCCCGATAAAAAAACGTATTCAAAGAGCCCGAAAATTTCTGAAAACATACTGTTTATTCATATTTTATTTACCTTTGAAAGGTGGTTAACAAATATGGTAAAATTGTATATGGTTGAATGCAAAATAAAGTTGTTATGACCAGGGAGAAAACCAGAGATTCGGGATCGGTAAAGTCCCTGAAAAATCAAATACGCGACCTTGTTGTGCACAACGACGATTTCAATACATTTGATTTCGTGATCAAAACACTTATTGAAGTGTGTGAACACGAACCTCAACAGGCTGAGCAATGTACTTTTATCATCCATCATAACGGTAAATGCACCGTTCGCTCGGCTGATTACAATACGCTGAAACCCATGTACAGGAACATCCTTGATCGTGGCCTGACAGCAACCATTGAATAAACTTTTATAGTTAGCAATAAAACAAATAATGAAAACCGGAAATTTCACTCTTTTTATCTAAACAAAACCGATATGAGCTGGTTAGTAATAATAACTTTGATCGTTATAGGATTGATTTTCCTGTTGCTGGAAATACTGGTTGTTCCCGGTGCCACTGTAGTGGGAATTGTGGGCGCAGCTATGATGGCATTCGGTGTTTATTCGGCTTACAGCGCACATGGTACTGTTGCAGGAACCTATACCTTAGGAGCCACCCTCGTGTTTTCTATAGGAGCTCTTGCCCTGGCACTCAAGAGCAATACATGGCGACGAGCCATGCTGGGCTCTCAGCTCGATGGACGGGTAAACACAATAGAAGCAGAAACAGTGAAACCCGGCGATGAGGGCATTGCCATTACCAGGCTTAATCCCATGGGAAAAGCCTTAATTAATGAAGAATACTACGAAGTTACATCAAAAGACAATCTGATCAGTGAGAATACAGAAATTGTGGTAACCAAAGTGGACGGAAATAAAATTATTGTCAAATCAAAATCAAACTAAAAAATGGAAGCAAACATTGGAATTATTATTGCCATTGCGGTGGTGAGTATTTTGGGTTTATGGATTATCTTTTATTTCATACCCGTAGGTTTGTGGTTTTCTGCCCTGGTATCGGGTGTACGCATAAGCCTTTTGCAATTGGTGCTTATGCGCTGGAGAAAGATCCCGCCGGCTGTAATTGTAAACAATCTTATTTCGGCCACCAAGGCTGGTCTGCGACTTAACCGCGATGATCTTGAAGCCCACTTCCTTGCAGGGGGGCGGGTAAAAGCCGTGGTAAATGCGCTTATCAGTGCCGATAAGGCCAATATCAACCTCGATTTTAAAACGGCTACCGCCATTGACCTGGCAGGTCGTGACGTGCTGGAAGCGGTACAGATGTCGGTAAAACCCAAGGTGATCAACACCCCACCCGTAGCAGCGGTTGCCAAAGATGGTATCCAGCTGATCGCAAAGGCAAGGGTAACCCTGAGGGCCAACATTAAACAATTGGTTGGGGGTGCCGGTGAAGAAACCATCCTGGCAAGGGTTGGTGAAGGAATTGTTACCTCCATCGGTTCGGCCAACAACCACAAACAGGTACTCGAAAACCCCGACAGTATTTCCAAAGTTGTACTATCAAAAGGTCTTGACTCAGGAACTGCTTACGAAATCTTATCTATCGACATTGCTGATATCGACGTTGGTAAGAATATCGGTGCAATGTTGCAGATCGACCAGGCCAATGCCGATAAGAATATTGCACAGGCCAAAGCCGAAGAAAGAAGAGCTATGGCTGTTGCTGCAGAACAGGAAATGAAAGCCAAAGCACAGGAAGCCCGTGCTAAAGTTATTCAAGCGGAAGCTGAGATTCCCAAAGCTATATCTGAAGCTTTCCGTAGCGGAAACCTGGGTATCATGGACTATTACAAAATAGAAAATGTAAAAGCCGACACAACAATGAGAGATAGTATCGGCAGAACTCCCCAATCAGGGCAAGGTAAAGGAAAATCAAATGATCAGACCAAGAAATAAGGCTGATTGATTCTTTAATGTCCTTAAAAAGTCCCGAAGTGTTAAAAGCAAGCACTTCGGGGCTTTTAATTTTATCTCATTAAACAATGTTAAATACAATGTTGTGGAAATAAAGACACTGCTACGATGGGGATAAAAATGTCAAAATCCCATTATCTTTGTGTTCTTTCAAAATATAACCAAATTAAAATCATTATACGGTTTTGAATTTTAACTTAATAATTGATCACCCCTGGTGGTTTTTAATGCTGTGTTTACTGCTGGGCTTTGCTGTTTCGGCTCTGTTGTATTACAGAAATACATCAGATGACTTCAGTATTTTACAAAAAAGGCTTCTGGCTGTATTTCGGTTTATTGTAATCAGCCTGCTGGCAGTTTTCCTGCTGTCGCCCCTTCTCAAAATGCAAATAAACAGAACCCAGGAACCCATTATACTTTTTTTCCAGGACAACAGCGGATCATTAACAATTGGTGGCGACTCGCTTTACATGAAAGACCAATACACCGCCAATATCAATGAACTGTTTTCTGAACTTAGTGAAAATTACACATTGAACACTTATGCCTTTGGTGAAGAAGTGCGCGAACAAAGTTCATTCGATTTTTCTGACAAACAGACCAACATATCAGAAATTTTTGCAACAATTGATTCACGTTATACCAACCGCAACATCGGTGCAGTTGTTATTGCATCCGACGGTATTTTTAACCGGGGGAAAAACCCGCTATACCAAAGTTCATCTTTGCGGGCACCGGTTTATACACTTGCCCTGGGAGATACATTACCGGCCAGGGACCTTCTCATACGAAACCTGCGACACAACCGCATAACTTACCTGAATAATATCTTTCCTGTAGAAATAACTGTTGAAGCCCGGCAATCGGCAGGAGAAAGCAGCAGGGTGACAATCGCCCACGAAGGGAGAACAGTATTTGAACAGCGAATAGATTTTACCTCTGATGCACATTTTGAAACCGTTGTAGCTGAACTCGAAGCCATAGAAACAGGAATAAAAAGATATAAAGTAGAAATAGAACCCCTGCAGGGTGAAATAACCCTGGCCAATAATGAGCAGGAGTTTTTTATTGAAGTAATTGATAGCCGTCAAAAGATACTGATAATGGCCTGGTCACCCCATCCTGATGTGGGTGCACTGAATCAGGCACTACAGGAGAACGACAACTATGAAGTTGATGTGGCTCTGCTTAACGAATTTGAAGGTAGCCTTGATGCTTATAACCTTGTTATATGGCACCAGATACCCAACAGACAACAAAGAGATCTGTCATTGCTGGCAAGTGCCTTACGCGAAAACATGGCCCAGCTGTTTATTTTCGGTTCGCAAAGCAATTTCACAGGCTTTAACCGGCTGCAAACGGGCATGCAAATCAATCTGAGGTCCAGTGGTTTTAATGATTCCAGAGCCGACGTCAATGAAAATTTCAATCTGTTTCGTACTGACGATGATCTCAGTCGTTTGCTTCCGTTATTTCCCCCGTTGAATGCGCCCTTTGCCAATTACAACCTGTCACCCGCTACCCAGGTGTTTGCTTACCAGCGGATTGGTGCCGTATCAACCCGGTACCCGCTAATTGCTTTTTCTGAAGTGGGTGAGCGTAAAACAGCTTTGATTGCAGGTGAAGGAATCTGGCGCTGGCGGCTGGGGAATTTTGCCCGCGAAGGCAATCATAACGCCTTCAATAACTTTGTTTCAAGCATGGTTCAGTATCTTTCGGTGGTGGAAGATAAAAGCTTTTTCAGGGTTCATACTCCTGCTTTTATTTTTGAAAATCAACCTGTAATTTTTGATGCAGAATTGTATAACAGAAGCTATGAACTGGTGAATGAACCGGATATTAATCTCACCATTGTCAATGAAGACGGGGTAGGATTTGATTATATCCCCGGCAGGACAGGTAATGCTTATACACTCAATGCAGGTATGTTCACGGTAGGAGAATACACTTACATGGCAAGTGTTGAATTTGGTGGAGAAACGTTTACTGCTGAGGGATTTTTTACCGTGTCTCCTTTAAATATTGAAAGCATCAATACTGTTGCTGATCATAACCTGCTGTTTCAGCTGGCGCAAAATTCTGATGCAGAGATGTTTTACCCCGATCAGACGGAAGAGCTGCTGAACAGCATCCGAAACCGGGAAGATATCAGGCCGGTCATTTACACCCAAAATGAGTTCGAAGACCTGATCAACCTGCGCTGGATATTCTTTTTGCTTCTGGCTTTATTAGCGGTAGAATGGTTTATAAGGAGGTATGCGGGAAGTTATTAAGGACGGGAGACAGGAGGCCGAAGACCGGAGAACGGAGACCGAAGTAATTGCCGGCCAATTCCCCCTTTAAAGGGGGCCGGGGGGATGTAAAAAAAATAAAATCCGAAGCACGATTATCGAAACACGAAACTAAAAAAAATACTCCGCGAACTCAGCGCCCCGACGTCTCCGCGGTAAAAAACCAATAACCTAATAACTCTAAAAAGCATGCATCAAACCCTCTTCTACATCATCCTCGTAATACTGATACTTGATTTCCTGTTCGACAGGTTACTTGATTACCTGAATTCTACTCGATGGAGCAATGAACTGCCTGGTGAGCTCAAAGGAATTTATGATGAAGATAAATACCGGAAATCGCAAAACTATCTGAAGGAAAATATGCATTTTGGTTTACTTACATCTGGTCTGAGTTTTATCCTTATCATTGCTTTTCTTTTGCTGGGTGGTTTTGCTTTTATGGATAACCTGGTAAGGCAGTATAC
>SLOJ01000135.1 GCA_007132585.1 Bacteroidales bacterium
ACAGGAATAGACCCTGACTGAATGGGGGTTGCGTTTTCATATCCCATTTCAGTTATTGCACTCAAAACTTCATCACTCAGATCAAGCTCTGAGAAGCTAATTGTATTTTCCATTAAAAAATCTATTATTATTTGGTCACCCGGGGAAATCTTTTATAATGACCACTGGTGGGTTTATTTCATACTTTTTAAAAAGCTGTGCAAAGGTACAATATTTAATTAAACAAACTAAGGGTAATAAAGAAGAATACATCATAACTATTTTCAGATTGTTAAGCAACTCTATAAACTCATAATAACGCATGTCATTTCAACAGTTGCTAATCAAACTATTTTGCGCTTCAAAAAGCTGGATGCCCACATAAAACGGTTTGGTTAAATAATCATTCCCTCTTTACAACATAGCTTTTTTAGTTCATTACCGGTTACCATTGACAGTCCACCGATTACACCACCAATTAAGGCGGTTACAATAACTGAAAATATTCCGTGGGGAAGATGAAGTAAACCGGCGAGTTTTTCGGCCAGAAAGCCCTGATTTATTATATAGGTGTAAAGGGCCATAGATCCCCATAAAATGAATATTCCAACAAATCCATTTAAAAAGGCATAACGGGTTTTTTGAACGAAGAACAGACCGCAAATAAAACCTGCCAGGGCAATGCTCCACCAGGGAAAGAAAATTTGCAGTAAAAAACCTGCTATAGCCACTATAATCCATTTCATAATTTTCGTTTTTCAATTTAAATAGAATGAAGATTGTTTTGAACTGAAAGTATACAAAGGTATGTCAGCTTTCTTATGTTCTTTCTAATCTTCGGGTTTAAGCCGCATTAATATATGATTTTCAGAAACGGCTTCAAGAGCATTTTTATAGAGTTTCAATTCATAGTAATTTCCTTCGGCCCAGTCAATTGTAAATTCGTTGTAGCCCTGGCTTGCAGGATTTCCTGTTTGACCGCCCGGGTATATACCCCATGCTTTAACCGGGTCTGACATTTCTGCAACCATACGCCACGATGGGCCAAAGGAGTTTCTCACGGCATTCGGCGATAGCGAACTTCCACTCACCTTCATCCTTTCGGTGCTCAATGCCTTTAAATTGAGCCAATGCTTCAGAAATGGGCCGTTAAACCGCCACCATTCCCATTGTTCGCCGGGAGGTCCTTTTTCGGCTTCAAGATTGGCAATGATTTTATTCAGACTGGTTACAAGTATTTCACCGGTTTGGGGTGAAAATCCGGTAAGTTTTTCATAGTAATCAACCGGAGATTGATGAAACAAAACCTTTAAGCTTATATCCATATTGGGACGTTGGTGGGGTAAATCATCTAATGGTTCAGTGAGTGGTTTCCACAATTTGGCCTGCAATTCATCTCTCCAGTGCATAAAAACTGTTGCAGCTATACTTTTGGCACTATTTATCTTATCCCAGCTTTTCAATGAGTCAAGCAAAAAGTTGAAATTATCGCTAAGCTTAATATCAGGGTGTGAATTCAAATAACCTCTCACTGAGTCAAGCATGAGTTGCAGCCATTGCTTTGCTTCATGATTTCCGGCATTAAGCTGCAGATTTTTCATATCAGATATGCTTACCTGTTCGTTCTCTCTGAGCGTATTGTTGATGGTTTTAGCCCTGGCATCGTTGGCAAAATCCCATCCGTAGAAAAAAGGATAAAGCGAATCTGTATGCACCTGATTGGCTGAACTTACGAAACCCCTGTCGGGGTTTATTTCATGTGGTAGGTATTCAAAGGGGATAAAACCTTGTATGTCAAATTCTGCTCTTCGGCCGTCACTTATAAAAGTTCCCTGGTTCTGCCAGCGTAAAGGCCAAAGCCCATTGTTCTGCATACCAATATCACCATCTATTGATGCAAAGGCATAATTTTGTGGTGGTGCTGTAATATTTGACAACCCTTCTCTGAAGTCTGAAAAATCATTTGCGGTATTTATTAACTTAACCCCTCTCAAAGTTTCTGCAGGTATGAGAGCGCTCCAGCTCATGGCATGTCCAACAGGAATATGCTGATAAAAGGGTTTTTCGTTGTTTATATAAAGAATCGGACCGTGGTGGGTGAATCGTACGGTATCAACTATTGTTTTCCCATTGCGCACTTTTATTTTTTCTAACCTTAATTCAAGCGGATGCCATTGATTTTCATAAAAATAATTAAGGTTTTCTTCATCCAGCTCAATCTCAAAAACGTCAGTAATAAGGTTTGTGCTGGCAGTATTTCCCCAGGCTAGATTCCTGTTAAAACCCATCAGTATAAAGGGCGAGCCCGGAAATGAAACACCATAGGTATTTATACCAGGTGCATTGAGTTGCATTTCATACCACATAGATGGCAGGTTGATAGGTTGATGGGGGTCGGCAGCAAATAGCGCATTCCCCGTTAAACTACGATCGGGAGAAACAGCCCAGTTGTTGCTGCCAATACCTTCAGGAATGTCATCAATTAAGTTTCTAAGCACGAATTGGGGTATAAAAGATTCTTCCGGTGGATCAGGTGGAAGAATTGCAAAATCCCATTGTGTGCCTTTGCTGATTACAGGTTCTGCACCTTCATAATAGCTTGGGAAGAATGCCAGAACCGCTTCTTTACCCCAGGCAGCCTTAAGATGTGTTAAGCGTAAAGCTTGTGAGCGAAGACTAAGAGTGCGGCTGATATTCATCACAAGGGCACAGGTCTTCAGAGGTGTCCAGGGCTCCGGCTGATAATCGAGTAACTTGTATTCAAAGGGTAGTTGCCTGGGCTTCAACTGTGCAATCCAGGCATTTACCCCTGCTGAATAAGCTTCCAGGATGGCTTTCATCTCCTGGTCATCCTGCATAAGTTCCCATATTTGTTCTGCTCCGTAGCTCATTCCAATTCTTCTCAGGTACCGGTCAAACTCCATTGCAGACTCACCCGCAATTTCTGAAATCCTTCCTAAACCTGCAAATGCAGTAAATTCCATTTGCCACAGCCTGTGCATTGCAGTTACATAACCTGCAGTATAATACAGATCGTGATCATTCCGGGCAAAAATATGGGGTACGGCCCTTTCATTAAACACTATTTGTACTTCATCATGCAATTCTGCGATGGATCTATCGAGCTTTTCAGGTATATCAGGAATATGAGCGTTTTGCCAAATTCCCGAAAAAGGATCAAGGAACTTTCCGAGTGGAGGCATTTGCCCAAGGCGCGAATTCAATAGAAAAATAAGAAAAAGGGTAAGAATGAGTGAAACAATAAATTTGATTCTGGTAAGCATATCTTGAAATGATTTTATTTCATCAAACATCTAAAATTAATGATTTTTTTGGTTGAAAAACAAAGAACAATAAGAAAGACGAAACCCTTATCTTTGTCCATATTTATTTTTATTCAGGTACCAGAGCTCTACCAGGATTCTAAAATTACTTTTACAATACAATTCAGATACAGTAAATATGACAGATAAGAAAGTTCGGGTAAGATTTGCCCCCAGTCCAACAGGCCCTTTGCATATCGGAGGGGTTCGCACCGCATTGTACAATTATTTATTTGCCAGAAAGCAGGGAGGTGATTTTTTACTTCGGATAGAAGATACCGACCAGAAACGTTTTGTTCATGGCGCAGAGGAGTACATAATGGAATCGCTTCGCTGGTGTGGGATTCAGTGGGATGAAGGTCCGGGTAAAGACGGCCCGTATGCACCCTATCGTCAGTCGGAACGTAAAGAGCTTTACCGGCAATATGCCGTGCAATTGATTGATAGCGGACATGCCTATTATGCTTTTGATACCGCTGAAGAGTTGGAAGAAATGCGCAAACGCATTGAAGCAGAGAAAGGTAATGCCCAGTATGATGCAACCACACGTGGCAGTATGAAGAATTCCCTTACACTTAACAATGTTGAAACCGTTGCCATGCTTGAATCGGGTGCACCCTATGTGGTTCGGTTTAAAATGCCCGCGAATGAAGATGTTGTTATGCAGGATCAGATCCGCGGAACTGTAAAAGTAAATACTTCGCTGCTGGATGATAAAGTCCTTTTTAAAAGCGATGGGATGCCCACTTACCACCTGGCCAATGTGGTAGATGATTATCTTATGGAAATATCTCATGTGATAAGAGGAGAGGAGTGGTTGCCTTCGCTGCCATTGCATGTTTTATTATATAAAAGTCTGGGTTGGGAAAGCAGCATGCCTGAGTTTGCTCATCTGCCTCTGTTGCTTAAACCTGACGGTAACGGAAAATTGAGCAAACGCGATGGTGATCGATTGGGATTTCCCGTGTTCCCATTGATGTGGAATGACCCAAATAGTGGTGAAATTTCATCCGGATATCGAGAGTCGGGCTATTTTGCAGATGCTTTTGTGAATATGCTTGCTTTCCTGGGATGGAACCCAGGTACTGATAAGGAAATCTTTAGTATGGATGAGCTTATTGAAGCATTTTCTCTTGAAAGAGTAGGTAAATCGGGCTCAAAGTTTGATCCGGCCAAAGCCAGATGGTTCAATCATCAGTATCTTCTGAAAAGAGAAGATAAGGAAGTTGCTGCTTTATTTAACTTGATTCTGAAAGACAGGGGTATTCATGAACCGATGGAAAAAGTAACAAAGATTGTCTCCCTTGTTAAAGATCGTGTAAGTTTTGTGCATGAGATGTGGGATCAGGCAGTTTTCTTTTTTATTGCACCCCGCGAATATGATGATAAACTGGTAAAAAAGAAATGGAAAGATGATACCCCCGATATACTGTGGCAGGTAACGGATGTTTTAAAAAACCTGGAACCGTTTACCGTTCAATCAATTGATAAAGCCCTGCATGATTATATGGAAGAGCGTGAAGTGGGTGCCGGTAAGCTGATGATCGCCCTCAGGCTTTCACTCGTAGGCGCGGGCATGGGCCCCGATCTGAAGGAAATTATGGTTCTGCTTGGAAAAGAAGAAGTTATTGCCAGGATTGAAAAAGCTATTGATGTTATTGGGAATAAATGAGATCAAACATCTGACATATTATTCTTTCTCCAACGTCATCTTAACGTATTCATCCAGTTGCGTATACCATTCTTCGCCGTATTTGCGGATCAGTGAGTCTTTAAGGAATTCGTAAACCCTTACATTTAGTTTCTTGCCAAACTTACGGGCAGGATCACAAATGGGCCAGCGATGGTAGTTTACAGCTTCGTAATTGGAGTACTTTGTAATTCTTACCGGGTACAGGTGACAGGAAATCGGTTTCTGAAAATCAATTTCTTTTAGCTCCCAGGCTTTCTCAATGGCACATTTGGCAATTTTGTTATAATCAAAAAAAACGTAGGCACATTCCTGTTTGTTTACAAGCGGAGTGGTATATTCACCATCGATATCAACAACGTATTTACCCGTTTTTATAATGGTTTCAATGCCTTCAGCGCGCATATACGGTTTTACACGGATAAATATATCATCAAGAATTTGGGTTTCTTCTTTGTCAAGGGGCGCGCCTGCATCTCCATGAACACAACAACCACCATGACAGGCCGGCAGGTCGCAAACGAAAAATTCGGTATATAGCTCATCGGAGATAAGCGTATCATCAATAATAATCATGGCGCAAAAGTAAATAAAAATGCTTCACGCCAGTTGCCTTAAAACTTTTTTTGTGAATTGAAAAAAATGGCTTTACTTTACGCCTTCTTTTGAGAATACAGTAAAACGACAGCAGCTAACTCTCCATTTATATGACAAATAAGACCAGGCGACCTACTTTGTTTCAGGCCTTGATCCCGGTGATCTTTCTAACAGGCCTGATTTCTGTTAATGTAACTGTTTTTGGTGATGATTCTTTGTTTGGTTCAAACCAGATCGTGCTGATACTTTCCGCTTCGGTAGCTGCCATAGTTGCCATGAGCCTGGGGCATAAATGGCTGGATTTACGGGCGGGGATCGTGAAAAGTATTGGTTCGGCTATGACAGCCATTCTTATCCTGCTTTTGATAGGCTCGCTTGCCGGAACATGGCTTCTGGGGGGTGTTGTACCTGCCATGATTTATTACGGCTTACAAATTCTGAATCCTACCATATTTCTGGTTGCAGCCTGTGTGGTTAGTGCTATTGTTTCTTTGGCAACCGGCAGTTCATGGTCAACGGTAGCCACTTTGGGGGTGGCCTTGCTCGGGATAGGACGCGCACTGGGAATGCCCGACGGTGTGATAGGCGGGGCCATTATATCAGGTGCTTATTTCGGCGATAAGATGTCGCCCCTGAGTGATACTACAAACCTTGCACCCGCCATGGCCGGTACCGACCTGTTTACACACATCCGATACATGGCCTGGACTACTATTCCATCCATCTCCATTGCTTTAATAATTTTTCTGATTATTGGTTTGAGAACATATAGTGGATCTGAATATAGCGATATCAATCCAGTGCTGAATGCAATCGATAGTACATTTAATATCACCCCCATTTTATTCCTGGTACCTGCGCTGGTTATTTTTCTTATCATCCGCAAGGTATCGGCTTTGCCGGCACTTTTTATTGGTACTATTGCCGGTGCTGTATGTGCATTAATATTTCAACCCCAGATTATTGAACAGGTCAGTCAGATAGACGACAGGTTTCACGTGGCCGCCTACATTGCCATTATGAAGTCAATGTATACCAATATTACTGTAGTTACCGAAAATGAAATGGTAAATAGCCTGCTTTCAACAGGCGGTATGAGTGGCATGCTCAATACTGTATGGCTGATCATTTCAGCCATGATATTCGGTGGTATTATGGAGTCCAGCGGATTGCTTCATCGTATTACTGAAGCAGTTATTAAGCTGGCGCATAATACCGGTTCTCTGGTAGCATCAACGGCCGGCACCTGCATTTTCTTTAATGTAACAGCAAGTGATCAATACCTGAGTATTGTAGTTCCCGGACGAATGTTTGCCGAAACTTACCGCGAAAGAGGATTAAAGCCACAGAATCTCAGCCGAACACTGGAAGATGGCGGAACGGTTACTTCGGTTTTAGTGCCCTGGAATACCTGCGGAGCAACACAGGCAACTGTTTTGGGTGTACCCACTCTAACATTTCTTCCCTATTGTTTCTTTAATATCATTAGTCCGTTTATGACCATCACGTTCGCATACCTGAACATCAGAATATCTCGCTATAAATCAAAGGAAGATGCAATGAAGGATGAAGAAGCAGTGGTGTAATCGGGTGATGGTCAAAAGCAGATTATCTGGTGGCTGATATTGATATTTAGGTTTGATAGGAACAGGAATAGTAAATATTATTATATATTGAAAAAGGCATGTTTATCGGTAACCAATGATCTTGTAACAGATCAGAGGGTGTTGAAGGTAAGTGATTTTCTTCACCGGAGGGGATTCAATGTGCTCCTGGTGGGAAGAAAAAAGCCCGATAGCCCTGTTTTCAGACATGATAACATAAAAGGTTTCAGGTTCAGAATGCTTTTTCATAAAGGGTTTCTCTTTTATGCTGAATATAACCTGAAGCTTTTTTTCTATCTTTTGTTTCAGAAAAACGACCTGCTGGTTTCCAATGACCTGGATACCTTGCTACCTAACTTCTTGGTTTCGCGAATAAAAAGAATTCCCCTGGTATATGACACCCATGAGTATTTCACAGGTTCTACCGAGCTGATGCACCGGCCTTTTGTTAGAAAAACATGGAAACAAATCGAGAAATGGATCTTTCCGCAACTGAAACATGTTTTCACCGTTAACCATTCCATTGCTGATTTTTATGAGGAAGAATACGGGGTTAAGATCAGGGTAGTTCGAAATATTCCTAAAAAATTTACACAGAGTGAAAAACTTTCCCGGGGAGATGTTGGCTGGCCGTCAGATAAAAAGATTGTGCTCATGCAGGGAGGTGCCATCAATATTGACCGGGGGGCAGAAGAACTTATTCAGGCTATGCAGCCACAGTATGGTCTTAAAGATGTCTTGTTATATTTCATTGGAAGCGGTGATGTGTGGAACCAGATTCAGCAGCTGACCAGTGATATGAATCTCAACAATGTGGTAAAGTTTATTCCACGAATGCCTTACGAGAAATTGATGCAATACACTGCCCTGGCCGATCTGGGTGTTTCCATCGATAAGCCTGTTAGTCCCAATTATCAATACAGCCTACCCAATAAGCTTTTTGATTATATTGGTGCAGGAGTACCTGTAATGGCTTCTTCTCTTGTTGAAGTAAAAGGAGTTGTGGAAGGGTACGATTTGGGAGTATGCATAAAAAATCATGATCCGGCCCATATTGCTGAAACGATACAATTTGTTTTCAGCGATGAAAACAGGTACAGTTCATGGAAAGAAAATGCTTTGAAAGCTTCTGAACAACTATGTTGGGAAAACGAAGAAAAAATCCTGGAAGAAGGTTACAGGCAGTTTTTGTAGTGTAGCAATAAACGAAGTTTTAGCTTTCCTTCTCTTCTTCATTGACATTCTGGTAGTAATCGGGGTTCAGGTCAACGACCTTTCCGCTGTCGCATCTGAAAATTCTTCCGGGAAACTGTTCAAAAAGAGTATAATCGTGGGTTGCCATAAGTATTGCTCTGCCGGTTCGGCTGATATCCAGCATTAGTTCCATAATTCCCAGGCTGGTTTCGGGGTCAAGGTTTCCGGTGGGCTCATCGGCCAGTATAATATCGGGGTCGTTGATCAATGCCCGGGCAATAACAACGCGTTGTTGTTCGCCGCCCGAGAGCTGGTGTGGCATTTTAAATCCTTTGGTGTGCAGCCCTACTTTTTCCAAAACATCCTCCAATCGTTCCTCCATCGCGATTTTATCGCGCCAGCCGGTGGCCTTCATCACAAATAAGAGATTGTTTCTTACGCTGCGGTCGTTCAAAAGCTGGAAATCCTGGAAAACAATACCAATCTTTCTTCTCAGGAAGGGAATCTGTTTCTCGCGCAGTTCATGGAGATTAAACCCCGCCACTCTTGCTTTGCCTTCTACCAGTGGCAGGTCGGCATACAATACCTTCATCAGGGAACTTTTCCCGCTACCCGTGCGGCCGATCAAATAACAAAATTCACCTCTCTCGATGCTCATGCTCACATCGGAAAGGATCAGTTGATTTTTCTGGAAAACGGATATCTTCTCAAGTTCGATGATGGTATCAAGCGGCATAGTATTCTTTTTTTGCGAAAGTACAAAAATAATGAAGATAGATGTTAAAACGATGATGTGTCGTAAAAATTGCTGTGAAATATATTATAGATGATGATACTCCAAAAAGTCCTGCAACTTATTAAATTATGAGATTCTTATAAACATTTGTAAATTTGAACTATGATAAAAAACGGATCGTATGAAAATACAGAATCAGCAGCACAAGACAAGCCAACTTATCAAAAAGACGATTCATAAAAAGAATCCTGATGCAAAGGTTATTTTGTTTGGATCACATGCCAGAGGTGATGCTAAAGATGATTCTGACTGGGATGTATTGATATTACTGAATCAATCTGAAGTTGACAGAAAAACAGAACGGGAATATCAGGATACTTTGTTTGACCTTGAATTACAGATTGGTCAACCAATAACTACCTATGTTTTCGCGAAAAAAGATTGGGAGTCAAGATATTCAATTACTCCGTTTTACCAAAATATCCTTAAAGATGGAATACCCTTGTGATGGAAGGAACACGTGAAGATTATATTAATTACCGAATTTCAAAATCTAAAGAAATTTTCAGTGATGCTGAATTTCTTGCATCTGGTCAAAGATGGAATTCAGCGGTTAATCGATTATACTACTCGTCTTATTATCTGATTAAGTGCACTTCTTTTTTCGGTTGGTATTACAACGGAGACACATAATGGTGTCCGAACTAAATTCTTCCTGAACTTTATAAAAACAGGTAAAATAGATAAGAAATCAGGAAAACTGTATTCAAATCTTTTTCGCTGGAGACAGGAAACAGATTATACCGACTTTAAGGATTTTGATCAGGAAACTGTTGAACCAATTATTGAAGAAACCAGACAATTGAATGATGAAGTTCTTAAGCTTATCGCCAGGAATATCTCCACAAAGTAAATCAGTTAACCCTGCCACTTTTTGTTGAATGGAGCTGAAGCCTTATACCAATCCTGCAAAACCCATAAATGCCAGTGCAAGGATACCGGCTACGATAAGGGCTGCGGGTGCGCCACGCATGGCTTTGGGAAGATCCATCAGATCCAGATGCTCTCTGATACCTGCAAACAGAATAATGGCAAGTGCAAAACCTGCGGCATGGGAAATTGCAAATACCACACCCTGCATCAGGTTAAATTCATTCTGAACTGTTAGTAGTGCCACACCCATGATGGCACAATTGGTTGTTATGAGAGGCAGAAAAATACCCAATGCCTGGTAAAGTTCAGGACTCACCTTCTTAAGAATAATTTCTACCATCTGTACAAGCGACGATATTACAAGGATGTAGGAAATCGTTTGCAAATAGGTAATATTAAATGGCACCAGTACATAATTGTATATAAGAAATGTAACAATGGTAGCAAGGGTCATTACAAATAAAACTGCTCCTGACATACCTACCGAAGTGGATACCTTGGCCGAAACGCCCATATAGGGACAAATTCCCAGGAACTGGGCCAATACAATGTTATTGACAAAAATGGCTCCGATTACTATTGCAAAATATTCCATGGTTGTATTTTTTTAAGCTGTTTTTTTCTTGAGGTAATTAAACAGAATGATAAGGTACCCCATTCCGATAAATGCACCGGGGGCCAGCACAAATACCAGCATGCCATCAGTAACTCCTGGTATCAGCTGAATTCCGAAAATGGAGTATGCGCCTAATATTTCCCTTACTCCACCCAGCATAGTAAGTGCCAGGGTAAAGCCAAGGCCCATGCCCATGGCATCCACGATAGAGCTTCCTATGTTGTTTTTGCTGCCAAATGCTTCGGCACGACCCATTACCAGGCAGTTTACCACAATCAGCGGAATGAAAAGTCCCAGCGCATCAAATAGTTCAGGCATATAGGCTTCCATGGTAAGCTGTACGATGGTAACAAAGGAAGCGATAATCACGATAAAACTTGGAATCCTCACTTTGTTGGGAATTACATTTTTAATGATAGAAACCACAGTGTTTGAACCCAGAAGCACAAAAGTGGTTGCCAGTCCCATTCCAAAGCCGTTAAAGGCCGAAGTGGTAACACCCAGTGCGGGGCATAAACCCAGTAAAAGAATAAATACCGGATTGTCTTTTATAAATCCTTTGGTAAAATTTCTCCATTGCTTCATAATGCAGGACCTCCATCTTGTTTGGTTTGAGATAATACGTGGCTGGCAAAAGTATCGTAGGCTCTCTGCACGGCATCGCAATATGCCCGGGCAGTAATTGTAGCTGCTGTAATGGCATCGATATCGCCGTTATCTTTTTTTACTCTGATTGCGGTTGTTTCAGGGTCGATTCCCCGAAACTGGTCACTCCAGTCGCTTTTCCCCTTCTCGATTTTATCACCCAATCCGGGTGTTTCAGCATGCTGCAGATGAACCACATCAATGATGGTACCATCAGTATTAAAACCTACCATGGCAGTGATTCTTCCGGAATACCCTCTGTTTGTCCAGGTGTTTACTGCAATGCCCACCAGTTCATTATTTTTGTATGCGAAGTTAAATTCCAGTGAATCGCCACCATCGGGTGGAAGGAAGTTTCTACTTTCCAGGCGGTCGAATTCAGGAACTACCTGGCTGATAGCAAACTGCCGTTTGGCTTCGCGCGCCTGCGCAATAGGTTCGGCAGTAAGATTATATATGGTAGCCAACGTAAAAGATGCGACTGCTGTAACAAGGAACAGCGAAAGCACCATATTTAAAAATGTGGATTCTTTTTTAGCCATTTTTTACCTCCTCTCCAAAACGCTTGGGTTTAAAACCACGGTTGATTAAGGGCACAAATGCATTCATTATTAATATGGCAAATGCCACACCTTCGGGGTAGGCCCCAAAGACCCGGATGACAATGGTTAGGAAACCGCACCCTATGCCATATACGATCATTCCCCAGCGGCTCATGGGGCTTGTAACCATATCGGTAGCCATGTATATGGCCCCAAGCATCAAACCTCCGGTAATAAGATGGAAGAACGGGTCAACATAGTAAGTGGGATCGATCAGCCAGAGAATACCGGCAAGCACAAATACAGAACCAATATAGGCTGCAGGTATTTCCCAGGTGATGTATTTTTTGATGAGCATATAGATACCGCCCAATATTATAGCGATCGCTGAAATTTCACCTACCGAACCTCCCATGTTACCCATCAACAGATTAGCATATTCGGGTATTTCGGGTAAAATATCGGAAACCTTCTCACCCTGGGCAACACCTTCTTTTACCATTGCCAGCGGAGTAGGCCCCGTTACGATATCGGTAAGCTGGGTGCTGAAGGAAGTGGGTTTGGGATACATGTTCATTTCCACCGGAAAAGAGATCATCAGAAAGACCCTTCCCACCAGTGCAGGGTTAAAAACGTTTTTACCCAAACCGCCGAAAGTCATCTTAGCCATACCGATGGAAACCAGCGAGCCGATAACCACCATCCAAAGTGGAAGGTTTGCAGGTACGATAAAAGCCAGAAGCACACCGGTAATAACAGCCGACCCGTCGAAGATGGTAACCGGACCTTTGATCAGGTATCTCTGAATAATATATTCAAAAAACATGCATGATGCCACGGCAGTAATGGTAACCATGATTGCTGCGAGCCCGAAGAAATAGAACGATACCAGCGCGGCCGGTATGAGCGACAGCACCACACCATACATGATCTTGCTCACAGATTCTTCTGTGTAAACATGGGGTGAGCCCGAAACGGTTAATATATTCATATTTGTTTATTCTTTAGCAAATTTGTTTGATGAAAATTTCCCAAAACAAAACTCAATTATTTATGACGGGCACGCATAATTTTGCCCACTTCACTTTTTCCTGTTCTGATCTGATCGAGCAGAGGGCGGCCTGACGGACAAATGTAAAGGCAAGATCCACACTCCATACAATCCATAATATTTTCGTCTTCGCAGTCTTCAAACTTTTTGTTACCTGCCAGTACTGCCAGCAGGTAAGGTTCAAGACCCATGGGGCAGATGCCCGCACAGCGCCCGCAGCGTATGCAGTTGTGAACAGGTTTGCGGTGGGCTTCCTGTTCAGGGAAAAGAAGGATGCCGCTTGTTCCTTTGGTTACAGGTGTATTGATATCGGTAAGGGCTTTTCCCATCATGGGTCCGCCGTTAACTAACTTGCCTGTATCTTCCGGAATGCCACCTGCTGCTTCAATAAGTGCTGAGACCGGAGTGCCAATGCGCACAAGGAAATTGGATGGCGACTTAAGCCCCTTCCCGGTAACGGTAACTACCCTTTCTACAAGTGGCTTGTTTTTCTGAGCTGCTTCGTATACCGCAACGGAGGTTCCCACATTATGCACCACACATCCTACTTCTATGGGAAGCTTACCCGATGGAACCTCACGATTTAACAATGCCTTTATCAGTTGTTTCTCAGCGCCCTGTGGGTATTTTACCTTAAGGGGTTCAACGCTGATACCGGGATAATCTGAGAGCAGACTTCTGATATGTTCAATGGCGTCGGGTTTGTTGTTCTCAATCCCTATAATAGCTTTTTCAACACCCAGCGCCCGCATTTGTATACGTATACCTACCAGCATTTCTTCTGCTTTTTCGAGCATCAGGCGGTGGTCAGATGTAAGATAAGGCTCACATTCCACGCCGTTAATGATAAGATAATCAGCTTTTTTACCTTCAGGTACCATCATTTTTACATGCGATGGAAACGTTGCTCCCCCCATGCCCACAATACCTTTTTCATTTATGCGGGTTACTATTTCTTTGGGACTGAGCGTGATGTCTTTTACAAGGTCTTTGCTCAGGTCAATACCCTCTTCCCATTCATCACCTTCAACTTTGATTACTATGGCTTTTTTTCTGTAACCGCTTGAATCAGCTACCTCATCAATTTTTTGAACAGTACCGCTGACCGATGCATGCACATTTGCTGAAATAAATGCCTCTCCTTTGGCTATAAGCTGTCCTGCTTTAACGGAATCGCCTTTTTTTACTACCGGGTTGGCGGGTACGCCCAGGTGCTGGGAAATGGGTATAGTAACGGTTTCTGGCACAGGAAGCACTTCTATGGCTGCACTTTGCGAGATTTTATTTTCGGGTGGATGAACACCTCCTGATTTAAATGTTTTCAATTTTGGTCTCCTTTTTTTGACTCACAATATATTTTTAAAAATCAAAAAAGATTATTCTGCCTTTGCGGGCTCAGTTTTGTTTTCCGGCCTGGGTTTCTTTGGCGGGAAGTTCAGTTCATGGATAGCATTGGTCGGGCAAACCGGCGGACATTTCCGGCAGAGTGTACACTTGTTGAAATCGATATAAGCCAGGTTGTTTTCAAATATAATGGCATCGAACTTACATTCTTTAACACATTTCCCACAACCAATGCAAGCCACCTTACAGTTTTTACGGGCTACTCCGCCTTTTTCAACATTGATACACGATACGAAGATCCTTCTGTCCTTCTTACCCCTTTTTCTGATTTCGATAATATTTCTTGGACAAGCTTTCACACATGCACCGCAGGAAACGCAGTTTTCTTTAACAATGGGAAGGCCGGTTACGTCATTCATATACATGGCATCAAAGTCGCACGAGGCAACGCAATCGCCATAGCCCAGGCATCCGCTAGGGCAACCTCCTTCGCCAGAAAAAAGACTATGTGAAAAGGCACAAGTCATATCGCCTTCATATTTAACTTTTGGAGGGGCGTTTTCTTTGCTTCCCGAACATCTTACCACTGCTATGGTAGGTTCCTGTTCTGTAGTTTCAAGCCCGAGTGCCGTAGCAATTTCGGCCATTACCTCGTTGCCGCCGGGGGGGCAATTTATACCATCGAGGCTTTCCTTTCTCACAATTTCTTCAGCCAGGGCGCGACATCCTGCATAGCCACATCCGCCGCAATTGGCACCAGGTAGCTTTTCTTCAACAATGTCAATGCGGGGATCCTCTATTACTTTAAACTTCTGAGCCACCATATACAATATTATTGCGGCAATAGTGCCTAATGAGCCCAGTGAAATGACGGAGATAAGTGTAATTTCGTTCACCTGTTTTTGTTTTGTTAGTGAATGAAAAAAATCATGTGTTTTAGATTCTTGAGTTGTTATTCGGGCAAAAATAGAAAACATAATTAAATCAAAGGGTATGTAACACAAATTTTAAGCTACTACTATGCAGGTTTTATCTTGATTTTTAAGCTTTAACAAAAAATGGTAGAGCGGAATCCTTTGGATCACAATCCGTTGCAATGCAATTTAGAATTCGTCTAAATTTTTACATTGTTAACTGGTTAACAGCTTAAAAATCTTTGTAGTATACATAAACGATGAAATGAAAAATTCAGATACAACCCGTAAGTCAGTTTTTGATGTAAAAGCGGAAGGATGTTTTTATTTTTTGCCTGTTAACATAAAGCACCAGGTAATAGGGAACCATTAAAAGGATAGATGTAATTGCCGCAAGTGCTTCGTTTCCGGTAACTGAGATAATCACAATCAATGATAGCATTAAAATAAGGAAAGGAAACAAATAACCCAGAAAAAGGGCCCTGTATCCAAGCGATTTTTTCAGTGAAATAATAACATGTTGCCCGGGTTGATATGTTTTATCATTTTCGGGTGGTTGCACTTCAACAATTTTTTCTGCTACTTCGGCCATGCCACAATAGGATTTGGAATGGCAGTTGCCACAGGCCGACTGGGGCTGTATACTTACCCATACCCGCTTGCCTTCAATGCGGTCAATGATTCCGGGGTGTTCTATGTTTTCTCTTCTGTCGGACATTGGGTTATTGAGTTATTAAGAATTTTAGAAAGTGAGAAAATAAGAAAATAAGGAATTTAATTTCGTATTTAACTTCGCTGAGCTCGCTTTCGGCTCGGTTCGTGCTTCGATATTCGTGCTTCGAATTTTCCGTTCTCCGTTCTTCGTTTTCCGTTTTCCGTTCTTCCTTCTACTTCTACCATTATCGTATGCTGCGCATTCCCAAAGGCCAGGGGTGTCCAGCGGTGCGATGTGAGCACGTTGATGTTTCCCCGGCGGTCAATACCTTTTTTGTCGGGTGTCCACCAGGCTCCCTGCGGGATGTTTACCACGCCGGGCATAATCTTAGGTGTGAGCCGGCAGGGCATCATTATTTTGCCTCTGTCGTTGTAAATCAATACTTCTTCTCCGTCTTTTATTCCACGTTTCTCTGCATCTATGGGGTTTATGAATACCCTTTGCGGGAAAGCTTCCTCCAGCCAGTCGATACCATCGTGGGTGGAGTGTACCCGCGACATGTAATGATGACCCAGCGCCTGGAGCGGAAAACGTTCAGCTTCTTCCCCGAAAGGGCTTTCCCACTCCTGGATATATTTGGGAACAGCGGGTATGGTTTCCGGCTTACCCATATCTGAAAGGGTTTTTGAGAACAGCTCTACTTTGCCGCTGGGTGTGTTGAGCGGGTGTTTTTCAGGCTCTTTTCTGAAGTTCATAAATGCCACTGCGGGTTTATCAACTTTCCTGGTAAAAACTCCTTCATTCTTTTCAACCAGTGTTTCCAGATCGGGAATATCAGGAAAACGGGTAG
>SLOJ01000124.1 GCA_007132585.1 Bacteroidales bacterium
AAAAAAAAGAAAGACAAAAACTTATCGCCCGGAAAAATAATATGGCGAAAGTTTCGCAGCAACTTTACTGCTGTAACTGCCCTGACGTGGATAATCGCCAGTGCTGTTATTGCTGTTTTGGGGTATTTAATTACACCTGATTCTACTCCTTTTGCCAATGATCAAAATCTTGAACTTTCAGCCAAAAGGCCTGGCAGCGAAGTACAATTCATTAAAGTCAGAAAGAACATCCAGGCTCCTGCAAAAAGCATGTTCCATAGCATGCTGTTTGGATCACAACCTGCATTCGAAACCATCCCAATTGAAAGTTATCTCTTTGAAGATTCCCGAATTACAATCAGGCAATACACCGGTTACGATGGTTTTGAAGGAATGGAAAGAGAGTTTCACATATCAGATGTTTTATTTCCGCGTGATTCAATTAAAACCCGCAATGACAGTCTTTTTGTTTTTTTTCGGGATAATCCGGTTGAAATCATTTCGGCACAAGATGCAAAGAGCAGATTAAAAAATGAACATATTTACACTCAAAAATACTGGCTGGGTACTGACAGATATGGGCGTGATCTGTTAAGTCAGATCATTATCGGGGCCAGAGTTTCTCTTTCAGTGGGTTTTATAGCTATTTCTATTGCCCTTGTGCTGGGGATACTATTGGGTAGCCTGGCCGGCTTCTTTAGAGGAGCAACCGATAATTTCATCGTTTGGTTAATCAATGTAGTATGGTCAATTCCTACTTTGTTACTGGTTATTGCAATTACTTTTGCATTGGGCAAAGGATTCTGGCAAGTGTTTATTGCTGTAGGGCTCACTATGTGGGTAGATGTTGCACGTGTAGTAAGAGGACAAATAATAAGTATCCGTGAGAATGAATATGTTGAAGCCGCCAGAGCTCTGGGGCTTCCCAATTTTAATATAATTGCAAAACATATTTTACCCAATATTACCGGCCCGGTTGTGGTAATTTCAGCGGCCAATTTTGCATCAGCCATTCTTATTGAGGCAGGTTTAAGCTTCCTGGGTATTGGTGTGCAACCCCCTATGCCATCATGGGGTACAATGATAAGAGAAAATTATGGATATATTATCCTTGATAAAGCCTACCTTGCCCTTATACCCGGCATTTGCATTATGTTACTGGTAATGGCTTTTATGCTGGTTGGAAACGGACTGCGCGATGCTATTGATAAGAGCCCTGCGAATTATTAACTGCTTATTATTTTTTGGGGAAAGTTACGGTTACGTGCAAACCGCCATTATTTTCAATACTCCATGTACCATGAAGCTGTTCTTCAGCAATTATTTTTACCAGGTGAAAGCCCATTGATGAAATGTTTTTAATATCCAGGCTCCTTTTTATCCCCGACCCATTATCAATTACCTGTAAAATATAATCATTCTCTGACTCAGAAAAATAAATATCAACCTGCTTTCTGTTATCACTCTTTACAACACCATCTTTAAGGCTAAAAGCATGCTTTAATGCATTGGTAAGAAGCTCATTAACTATCAATCCACAAGGTACGGCAATATCAATATTCACATAATCATTCTGCACCTGAATATGATTTGTTACATTAACACCCCTATTATAAATGCTAATAAGATTTGTTGAAATTTTACCCAGATAATCATTAAAGTTGATGTCGGATAGATTATGCGATTTATAAAGTTCCTCATGCACGTATGACATGGCAGATATTCTTTGTTCGAGATCGCTGAAGGCCTCCTTTTCTTGTTTTCCTTTTATTTCATTGTTTTGCAATCTTATCAGAGAAATAATAACTTGCATGTTGTTTTTAACACGGTGGTGAATTTCCTTAATGAGAGTTTCCTTCTCACGTAAATCAGAAAGTATATTAGCCTCTGATATTTTTCTTTCAGTAACGTTTTCTATCATCAGGCTCACAGACTGTAGACTTTGATCATTGTCATCAAACACCGGGTTGCAGAAGAATTTAAAAAAGTTCAGTTTTTGCGTAACAGAAAAAACTTCTTTTTCAGTTTGTTTTGAATGCCCATTTAATGCTTCTGAAACCACTCCGTTGATTAACTCATTAACAAGAGCATTAGGTGAAGTAAAAAAAGAGTCGCCTGGCGCTAGTTCAAGCAAAAGAAAATCTTTTGCCCATTGTTTGGCCATATTATTAAAAGCTATAACATTAAGTTCATTGTCGAACAATATCATAGCATGAGAATGTGTTTTAAGAATGGCTTTCAGATCATTATCCGTTTTCCTGATAAGAGACCGGGCTTCCTGTTCTTTCTTCAGCAAGTTAATTTTATTTCTTTGCCTAAGCAGCAAAAGAGAAAAAACTCCTACCAAAAGCGCCAGCATTAATAAAAGTGCCAAAATAAACACTAGTGTCTCAGACTGACTGGCTTTTAAACGGTTAAGCTGGTTTTCCTGTTCAAGGATTTCGATTTGTTGTTGTTTTTCCCTGGCCTGAAACCCAATTTCAAGCTCGTTTATTTGTCTGGCTTTTTGTTCATCGAGAATTTCCTGGCTTACATTATAATGCTTTCTTGCATATCGATAAGCTTCTTCAAAGTTTCCGGTGGCGAAATAGATTTCAGCAAGCTGATCAAGTGCAGAATTTACAATAAACTTAAGATTATGTTTTTCGGCTATGTCAAGTCCTTCTAATGTGGTTTTAATTGCTTCATTAAAATTTCTTTTAAAAGATTCAACTTTCCCGATGTTTATTAATGACATGGCCACAATCCTTTGCTCACTAATTTGTTGAGCAAGTTCAAATGATTTCTGGTAATAAAAACCAGCCTTTTCAAAATCTTCTAACTCAGCATGTAATGTTCCCAGGTTATTATAGCTTTCAACCATCTCACCCTTGTAGTTGTGTTCTTCTCTGATCTGCAGACTGCGCTCAAGATATTCCAGTGCCTTATCAAAGTCATGTAGATTTTGGTAAGTTAATCCAATATTACCCAGAGTTGCAGCCACTCTATGCGACATTTGTAATTCACTAAATGCTTCAAAGGCTTTTTTATACAGTCTTAGGGCTTCATTCCAGTTTTGAAGCTGAAAGTAAATTCCGCCGATATTGTTATAAGACTGGGCCATACCCTCAACATCATTTATGGATGTATATAACGCCAAAGCCTCCTGAAAATACGTCAGAGCTTCCCATAAGTTTGCCTGTCGCGCTTCAATAATACCCATACTGCTATATGCTACTGCAATACTTACGGAGTCATCGATTTCCGTATAAATGTCAAGGGCATCCTGATAATGCTCACGAGCCATTGCAAAAAGACCCATTCTACTGTAAACAACGCCGGTATTATTTGACAATTTGGCTATCTTGATATCAACTTCGTTTCGGAACGGAGCATTATCATTATAGAGATTTTTTATCCGATTAAGTATATCACCGGCAGTTGAGTAATGTTCCAGTGATTCTTCATAATTACCTAGCTGTGAATGCACAATTCCTGAATATCTTCTACTCTTTGCACGCAATATTTCAACCTGGGGAAGGATTTTTTTATTCCTGGTATCATCAGCAATCAAAGTTCCCAGATCAAAAGCCTGCTGATAGTAATCAATAGCTTTGGCAGGATCAGAAAACTCATATTCATCACCTGTTTTTATAAGTTTCTCAATTTGAAGTAATGGATCATCAGTAATTTCAATTGTGTCATTGGCAATTGCAATGATTGATGAACAGATAATCAGAAAGGCAAAAAACATTAACGCAGCAGTGATAGTACGTTTTGTCATTATAATTGTTTTTTTAAAATCACTTTATCAGGTAAAACTTCTGGCAAATATAGCCAAATAGAACTTTATCTTTAAAAAAAATGGCCTTGACAAGTATTGATAAATTTTAAAAAAACAACAGAATGGAAGTTATATCTTAAAAATGATGATGTATTTGTTGCAAAAGAGGACAGAAAGCGAAAACTTTAAAAAAATACAGGAAATTATAAAAATTACTTATCAGTAGCTTTAATATAAAACATTAGTATCGTGTTTAGTTCTCTTACATTTTTTTCAGATTCAACCAGTTTATCATTAAGTATTTCTATTTTTTCCTTAGCTTTCAGGAGCTTATACTGAGAAGAATCTCCAATGCGGGTAATTTTAACAGTGTCCTTCAGTAATGACTGGTAGTCATTGACAAGCTTTTCAAAAGCTTCCAGTAACTCATCCCTTGAAGCAGTATTCTTTTCCAGAATTTTTTGAAATTCTTCAAGTTTCTGGTATTCCTTTTTGAACATATCAAGAACACCATCAGTCTTTTTTTCACCTTTCATAGTAGTGCGGATCAGGGTTGTTAAATTTTATTAACCGGTATCAATTTAAAGTCTACGTCAATCTCCATAAAAAGTTTCTCGCCGCTATCAAGACTATCTTCGTCATCCTCACTGTAGTGCCAGTTAACCGTAATCTTTTTCCCTTTCTTATGATTGTTTTCCAGTATTTCAAGAAGATTCATAAAACATTTTGAAGTACTGGTATTGAAATAGTAAATAAAAAAGTTTACAGTTAATGCCTTATTGCCATCTTGTTCAAAATATTTATCAACCCAATCATATACGGGTTGATAAAACTCATTTGCATTCTCCGGGTAGCTGGATCCATAAAACTTTATTTCACCTTTTTGAATATCGGATTTAATCTCCGGAGTGTATTTTGTTCCTTCTATAGCTATATTTTTCATAAATATATTTATTCGGTTATTATTTTAGATCGTAGATAGAAATAATAATGTCCTTCACTAACTGGTTCAAAATCAAAAATAACAGGATTACCCGATCGTCTTACGATATCAATAAACCCAAGTCCTGCACCTTTACTTTCAGTTTCTGCAATCTTTCTTCTTCTTTTTAAATAGAATTCCTTTATATCATCTTTATTAAGTGAGTTTATCAGGTTACATTTTTTTTCGAGGTATCTGTGTTGTTTTTCTGAGATCAGATTTACAGAAACCAGTTCATATCCTTCAGAAGTATCAAATATCATAATAGCACCTTTTCCAAAAGATTTTCCGTTACAATCTACTTGCTCATTGCTATAGTGTAGAATATTTTGCGCCATTTCGATGTAAATAGCAAAGATTTTATTAACAATGCTTAGTGAATGTGCCAGATGAAGTTCACTTCTCAGAACATCTCCCAGCCCAACAATTGCATCTTGCGAAATAACTCCGCTAAAGGTTAAAATTGCATTTCCCTCAATATCATTAATAAAATCAGATTGCAGCAGTTCATCAACGGGTTTCTGCATCAGAAGATTATTTATGGTCGAACTCAGAATGATTATAAAAAAAGAATATAGGCAAAAATAGGTTTTTCTTTGAATAAGTCATTACGTAAAACACTATTTTTTATCAAACTAATGTAAATTCAATCTTTTTTCCCCAATAGAGGCACAAATCTGAAATGGCCAAATTCCTCTTTTTCAAATTCACTATCAGATGTTTTCTTTAACCGAAACATAACCTGACTTCCTCCTTTTCCAACAGGTATAACCATAAAACCACCTACTTTTAATTGCTTAAGAAGGTCATCAGGTATTTCAGGAGCACCTGCAGTAACAAGTATTTTATCAAACGGGGCAAAAGTAGGCAGCCCTTTATAGCCATCACCATAAAACAACTTTGGTGTATAACCCATTTTGTTTAATAGTGCTTTACTTTTTTTATGCAACTCGCGGTGCCGCTCAATACTAAAAACCTTAGCACCCATTTCAAATAATACACAGGCCTGATAACCACTTCCTGTGCCTATTTCAAGAATCTTATCACCTGGCTTAACTTCGAGCAACTCCGTTTGAAATGCCACAGTGTAAGGTTGGCTGATAGTTTGTCCTAATCCGATGGGAAATGGTTTGTCCTGGTAAGCAATTTCAGTAAAAGAGGAGTCAAGGAAAAGGTGCCTTGGAATTTTTCCGATGGCATCCAATACACGCTCATCCCTGATTCCTTTTGATTTAATAGTTTCTACCAGTTTTCTTCGCAATCCCTGGTGACGGTAAGTGTCTGTCATAATCGCTCCTTATTGTTTCTCTTACTCCGATTATTGTAATAATTTAAAAAGATGTCCTGAATTATAATACCTGGCATTAAATAACCTTAGGATTATTTGATCTAATCAAAAATATCTGTGTTACCAAAAAACAATGCTCTCCTTGATTAAAAATTATACTTTTGCATAACATATTTAAGTTTTCGACTTTATTGAATTAGTCATTACCCGGAAAAGTCAGGGTAATAGTTGTAAAACAACAGATATTTACAAAGTGTTGAATATAAAAATCAGTTTATACTCCTTGGATAAAAATATTACAGCACAAACAAATTTAGTTATTAATTAAGAAAAAAAACAAAAAGTGAACAGGATTGGTGTAATTGGCGCAGGGCATTTGGGTAAAATTCATATTAAATGCATCCTTGAATCAGATAAATTAGAGCTGGTTGGTTTTTTTGATAATGATCAGAAAAATGCTGAAAAGGTTGAAAAGACATTTGGGATAAGAAAATTCAATTCGGCCGAAGAGCTAATTGAAGAATGTGAAATTGTAGATATTGTTACTCCTACCCTTTCACATTTTAACAGTGCTTCAAGGGCCTTAAAGAAATTCAGGCACGTTTTTATTGAAAAACCACTTACCACTACACTTGATGAAGCCCGTGGTTTAATAAATCTTGCTAAGGAAGCAGGCGTGAAGGTTCAGGTTGGTCATGTTGAGAGATTCAACCCTGCATTTCTGGCAACCTTGCCTTACATCAAAAAACCTATGTTTATTGAAGCACATCGGTTGGGCCAATTTAATCCAAGGGGAACAGATGTACCTGTTATACTTGATTTAATGATTCATGACATTGATATAATCCTCAGTATTGTAAAATCACCGGTAAAAAGAATTCATGCAAGCGGTGTACCTGTTGTATCTGAAACACCTGATATTGCCAATGCAAGGATCGAGTTTAACAATGGATGTGTAGCCAATTTAACTGCCAGCAGAATTTCAATGAAAAATATGCGTAAAACGCGGTTCTTCCAAAGGGACAGCTATATTGCTGTTGATTTTCTCAACAAGGAATCAGAGATTATCAGAATGAACGATGCAGGAGAAAACCCTGATCCTTTTGCAATGATACTGGACCTGGGAAATGGCAAAAGTCCAAAAGAAATAAAAGTTGAGAAACCTGATATTCAGCCTATAAATGCCATAAAAACAGAACTGGAAACTTTTTATGAATCAATCATAAATGATACCGAGCCACTGGTAACTATTGAGGATGGGTATAACTCACTCGATCTGGCCTATCGGATAATGGAAAAAATAGATCGTTAAATTTCACCTTTTCTTTCAGTTTAAGACTAATGCATCCAGCTATTAAGCTGGTTATGTGTGCTTTTTATTGCTGAAAAAAATATGCAGTAAAAAGAAAAAAAAGAACAATGTTAAAATACTTTAATAGATTTTTTCCCGTTGTATAAATTATTACTCCCCCCCGTAATATGTATTGGCCAACGTCGCGAACGGTAGTTACTTTTATAAGGATCAAGAACAAAACCAATTTTAGCGTGAACCAAAAGCTACAAAGATTACAGGTAATTAAATATGTTATAGCTGATTTTTTCTCGGCATTTTTTGCCTGGTTCCTGTTTATAGTTTACCGGCAAAATAATATTAATGGCAAGTTTAGTGTTATTACCAATGAAATTTTTATTGACCAGAATCTACTTCTTGGTATAATCATAATACCTGTTTTTTGTCTTCTTTTGTATGCATTGAGCGGAAGCTACAAAAAGGTTATGCGACGCTCACGGCTCAATGAGTTTGGTCAAACACTTTTCATTACTTTTCTGGGGGTATTAATCATATTCTTCGTAGTATTGCTTGGTGACGAAGTAAAAACCAATGTCGATTATTATCGGTCCTTTGGTATATTATTTGTTTTTCATCTTTCTTTTACATCCATATTTCGTTTCATCTTATCTTCCATTATAACACATAAAATACATAACCGTATCATTGGTTTTAATACCCTCATTGTAGGAAGCCAGAAAAAAGCTGTAAATATTTTTAAGGAAATGGAAGCCCAAAAAAAATCATCAGGCAATAAGTTTATCGGTTTTGCAAATGTGAATCTTTATGATAATTATGTTATGGAAGAGTACCTTCCGCGGTTGGGATGGTTTAAAGACCTGAAATCAATCATTGATCAACACGAAGTTGAAGATGTGATTATTGCACTGGAAGCAAGAGAGCACAAAAATATTGGAAAAATATTAGCCGAATTATATCAAACCAATGTACTAATCAAAATCATACCCGATATGCACGATATTTTCCTGGGTTCAGTAAAGATGACATCCATTTTTGACGCGCCACTTATCCAGATTCAGCAGGGGTTACTGCCTACATGGCAACAATACATGAAAAGATTTATTGATGTAAGTGTTTCTTTATTTGCCCTTTTAATACTATCACCAGTATATCTTTTTACTGCTGCAGGTGTTAAACTCTCGAGTAAAGGGCCCATTTTTTATTCGCACGAAAGAATTGGAATAAATGGTCGCCCTTTTAAAATGCACAAGTTTCGGTCAATGTTTATGGATGCAGAAAAGAACGGACCCCAGTTAAGCTGCACAAATGACCCGAGAATTACACCCTTTGGAATGTTTATGAGAAGGGTACGACTGGATGAAATACCACAGTTTTACAATGTAATAATCGGTAATATGTCGCTGGTGGGGCCACGACCCGAGAGAAAGTACTATATTGATCTTATTGTTGAAAAAGCTCCACACTATAGATTACTCCAAAAAATAAAACCTGGAATTACATCGTGGGGGCAGGTAAAATATGGTTATGCTGAGAATGTTCCCCAAATGATTGAAAGGCTAAAATATGATTTACTTTACCTGGAAAACATGTCTCTGGCGGTTGACTTTAAGATACTTATTCATACAATACTTATAATTATACAGGGAAGGGGAAAATAAAACAACTTTACTTCTCTTTCTGGGTAAAGCTGACATGTTACTCTTTGGGGGATTTTATTACAATTTAGAAAAAAGAACTAAATACCACCCATCTCAATTAATTGTACTATTTCTTCAATCATCTGATCTTCCCCATAAGGGTCGTATTCTGTTTTAAGGTTATATCCAAACAACTTCCCGAAAGATTGCCAGAAAACAGCAGTAAAAGTCCCCCTGAAATCTTTAAGCACGTCATATGAAGTATGTTTTGTTTCTCTGTCAATCAGCTTAATGAGAATATGCCCCTGACTAATTGTTAAGCGCCTTAGTTCACCTTCAAATTCATCCCTTATCTCCCGTTCCAGATTTCTTGCAGCTCTTTTCCTTTGTGCATCTGTTTCAAGACTCATAAGCATTTCACTGTACTCTTCAAATTTTATACCAGCAAGGCGGGCGTATGGGTAAACCCTTTTAATATTTCTTACAAGACGATTATATTTATGTTCTTCCCATCTGTTTTTAAATATTCGGGGTGCAAAATACCTGAAGGTCGGAAGCTCAATAAATGGTATGGTGTCTCCTTCGTAAACTACAGCGCGGGTTGTAGCTCCCTTATGTGTTTGAGCGAAAGAACCGTTCTCAGCAAGTATTACCGAAACAATAACAAATATGAGTGAAGCAAAATATTTCATATTGCCAGATGAGACATTTTAGTTGAGTAACGAAATTTTAAAAGATAAATTATAGGTAAAATTACCAAACGTCATGCCAAACAATAAAAAAGCATCCGAAGATACGGATGCTTAAATTACAAATTTTTAGTATGAATAACAAATATTCTCAGGCAACTTTAAGTCTGCCAAGATTATTTACTTTCAGCTGGCTCTGGGCATATTCCAGCGAAATATATATTTCATTCTTATTTTCATCAGATGGAGCGTTGAACATTGCATCCATCATTATAAGTTCGCAAATGGAACGAAGCCCCCTTGCTCCCAATTTAAATTCAATCGCCTTATCAACAATAAAGTCGTAAACTTCATCATCGATCCTGAGATTGATATTGTCCATCTCAAATAGTTTGATATATTGTTTGACCAGCGCATTCCTTGGTTCAGTAAGAATTCTTCGCAAGGCATCTTTATCAAGCGGATTAAGGTAAGAAAGGACAGGTAACCTTCCAACAAGTTCCGGAATCAGTCCGTAACTTTTCAAATCCTGTGGGGCAACATATTGAAGCATATTTTCCTTGTCTATTGCTTGTTGTTCTTTTCCAACGTTGTAACCTATGGCGTTGGCCTGAAGCCTCGAAGCAATTCTTTTCTCTATTCCGTCAAAAGCACCTCCGCAAATAAATAAAATATTTTGTGTGTTTATTTGCACCATTTTTTGTTCGGGGTGTTTCCTGCCACCTTGCGGGGGCACACTAACAGTTGCCCCTTCCAGTATTTTCAACAGAGCCTGCTGAACGCCTTCACCAGATACATCACGTGTAATAGATGGGTTATCACTTTTGCGTGCAATCTTATCCACTTCATCAATAAAAATAATACCTTTTTCTGCAGCTGAAACATCATAATCAGCCACCTGCAAAAGTCTTGAAAGTATACTTTCTACATCTTCACCAACATAACCTGCTTCGGTTAATACAGTTGCGTCTGCAATACAAAAAGGAACATGCAGCATTTTGGCTATTGTACGTGCCATCAATGTTTTACCTGTACCGGTTTCACCAACCAATACAATATTTGACTTTTCAATTTCAACTTCATCATCTGCCTTTGTATTATCATTCTTTGGAGCACCTGTTATCCTTTTATAATGATTGTATACAGCTACCGATAATACTTTTTTTGCATCGTCCTGCCCAATAACATATTTATCAAGATGGGTCTTGATTTCAGCTGGTTTTAAAAGCTTAAAGGAAGGAATCTTATTTTTTTGTTTTAGCTTCTGTTCTTCAGCAACAATGATCTGCGCCTGATCAACACACCGATCACATATATGGGCATTTATACCCGATATAAGCATATCAACACTCTTACCATCGCGGCCGCAAAATGAGCATTTTCTGTTATCTTTATCTTTTGACATTGTTCCTGTTTATTAAATTAATCTGAACCAAAACTACAGTTTACTTATCTGCTTTTTTGATTGACCCCAGGACTTCGTCAATCATTCCATAATCAAGGGCTTCCTTGGCAGTCATCCAGTAATCACGGTCTGAATCCTGATAGATCTTTTCATAATCCTGCTTGGAATGAGAAGCGATGATTTCGTACAACTCTTTTTTAAGTTTCAGTATTTCACGGGCAGTAATTTCAATATCACTTGCCTGTCCCTGAGCACCACCCATGGGTTGATGTATAAGAATACGGGAATGCTTAAGCGCTGTGCGTTTACCTTCTGTTCCGGCACATAATAACACTGCACCCATTGATGCAGCAATACCTGTGCAAATGGTAGCAACATCGGGAGAAATATATTGCATAGTATCATAAATACCCAGGCCTGCATATACAGAACCACCTGGTGTATTTAAATAAATCTGGATATCTTTACTGGAATCAACAGATTCAAGAAAGAGTAACTGAGCCTGAATTATGTTTGCTACATAGTCA
This sequence comes from Bacteroidales bacterium, assembly GCA_007132585.1. Classification (GTDB taxonomy): domain Bacteria; phylum Bacteroidota; class Bacteroidia; order Bacteroidales; family UBA7960; genus SKVR01. The sequence continues at coordinate 11,583 of SLOJ01000124.1, forward strand.
TTGATAGGAACACCCAGGAAAATTATACGGTCCATCATCAAACGGCTGAAAACGTCCATAGTGGCTACATTTAATTGCCGCTCCTCAATAATAGTTGGGCTTATATAATTTCCATAAACTGAAGTATAATTATGCAGGGTAGTACTGCTTATTCCCATGTGACGGGTAGCATATTTTTTAAATTCATCTTTTGGTGTCATAAAACAGATATTTTAATTGGGTTGATTTTGATTTTTATATTTTTCAGTCATTTCGTTGACGAATTCATCAAAGTTAACCTCTTTTTCTTTTAATTTAAGTTTGTCTTTAAGCAGTTCCATTACTTTAACATCAAATAACTGATCGTACACTTTTTTAAGCTCATCCTGGTTTGAAGCAATTCTTTTCACAAAATCGTTGAGTGTATCTTCATCAGGATTGGGTTGGCCATATTGTGCCATCTGCTGGCGCATAAAGTTCTTAAGATGCTCTGATACTTCATCGTGGCTTACTTCTATTTTATATTCTTTTATAAAGTGGTTTTCGATTAATTGCCATTTGAAGGAATCTGCAAATGAAACAAACTCATTTTCCACTTGTTCAGGCGTTATTTCTTTATTGTTCTTATTGGTTTCAATTAACCATCTTTTCAGAAAATCTTCAGGAAGTTCGATGCCAGCCTTTTCAACAAGAGTTTTAATGGCTTCATTCTTAAAGTGCTTGTCAGCATCTGCCTGGTATTGCTTGCTTAATTGCTCAGCAATGAAACTCCTGAACTCAACTTCATCCTTTATTTCTTTATCCGGTGCAACTTTTTTGAAGAGTTCTTCATTAAGTTCAGCAGGCTCAATTCGTGAAACACGCTGTACAGTAAATTTATAATTTTTACCATATTGATCTAACTCTTCTTTTTTGATGCCCAGAGTTGTGGCCATTTCAGTTTCATTTTCCAACGCTTTTACAAGGTCAATAACAAGAGAATCATCTGCTTTAACACCGGTTAGTTTTTCTTTGGTTTCATCATCTTTCAGATACTGAATGTATAGATTTGATTCATTTTTCAAACCATCTTCAATAATATTGTTTTCACCATCAACTTCTTCAAACTTTCCAAAAAGCACATCATCTTTTTCTGATACTTCCGGGCTTGTCATTGATCCATACCTTCTCCTGAGATCATTAATTGTATCATCTACAATACTGTCATTAACTTTTATCTTATAATATTCCACTTCAATTTCGTCAGACAGGCTCAGGTTTATTTCAGGTGACAAACCAATCTGGTAATGAAACTCAAATTCAGCCTGGTTGTCCCAGTCTATTTCTTTTGCCTGATCATGATCGGGTAAGGGGTTACCAAGTATGTTTATTTCTTTTTCTTTGATGTAATCATAAACTGAATCAATGAGAACCTTATTCACTTCTTCAGCAAGAACACTTTTTCCATAAAGTTTCTTCACCATTCCCATAGGCACCTTTCCGGGTCTGAAACCAGGCATTTGAGCTTTTTTCTGCAGATCTTTAAGTGCTTTGTCAACTTTTTCCTTATAGTCTTCGGGCTGAAGTTGTACTTTTAGTGTTGCTGTAAGTTCACCTGTATTTTCCTGAACAATATTCATAAATGATAACTTTTTATGGTGTTTCCAAACATCTTAAAAGAACAGGAAACACATCGGGGTTTCTAATGATTTAATATATAAAAACAAGACATATAATAAAAAATACCCCGTGAGATGGAAAATGATAATTTATCTTACGGGGCAATTACTCATACACTCTTTTTGTGCGGATGAAGGGACTCGAACCCCCACGCCTTTCGGCACCAGATCCTAAGTCTGGCGCGGCTACCAATTACGCCACATCCGCATTTTTTTGGAGTGCAAATATACAATAAATAATCGTTGTATCAATCACAATACATCAAATATTTTCTGAAGAAAATCAAAAGCAGAGTAAAAAACAGATCAGATAAGTTTGGTTTAAAAGAATTCGGCTACAATTGTTCACAGGGAAGAGAAAAAGTAAATACTGATCCTTCACCCAGTTTACTTTCAAAGAAAATTTCCCCTCCCTGTTTCTCAACAAATTCTTTACATAATAAAAGCCCCAGTCCACTACCTTTTTCATCCATAGTGCCATAGGTTGAATGCAAGGAGTCTGTTTGAAAAATTTTCTTTTTGTTTTCTTCAGGTATACCCACACCATTGTCTTTTACAGAAATATATGCCTTATGGTTTTTCACGTAACTATTAAGGACAATTTCACCCCCCTGATCGGTATATTTTAGTGCATTAGATAATAAATTTCTGATTACTGTATCGGTCATATTTCTATCGGCCCATACGGCAAGATCATCATCAACCGAGTCGATGAGTTTAATATTTTTATCGCGGGCATTATTTTGCACCAGGTTAACATTATCCTTGATTATTTCGTGCAGAGCAATATACTCGGGACGGTATTTTATTTTTCCGGTTTGTGTTCTTGACCATTGTAAGAGGTTCTCAAGCAGGTTATCAATTTTAAGAACTGATTTATCAAGCTCAAGTGCAAGTTCGCTTAGTTCATCCTTACTCATGTTGAGAATATCTCTTTTTAATATTCGGGAGAAACTGACAATCGACGCAAACGGGTTACGCAAATCATGTGAAATGATTGAAAAGAACTTATCTTTTGTGGCATTGATTTCCATGAGGTTTTTTTCTGATTCCTTCAATTTTTTATTGGAAAGATTAAGCTTATGGTTCAATTCTTCATACATCTTCTTTTGCTCCATAAGCGAATGATTCAATTCCACAAGTTGTGCATTGGATTCGGAGATTTCTGCCTTCTGCTTTTCAAGCAAAATATTTGAGTTTCTGACAATAAGAAAACGGTTATATAACAAAAACAGCGATACAAGTACCATAATTACACCCACAATAAGAAAGTTTCGCAACAATCTGTCTCTCTGAGAACTTAGCAAGTTTATCTGTTCATTTTTGCGCAGCAGTTCTATTTCACTTTCTTTTTGCTCACGATCATATATGAATTGTAATTCATAAATTTTACTTCTGTTTTCTTCATTATATATGCTATCTCTTATTTCAATATATTCCTGCTGGAAACGGTAAGCATTCTGAAAATCACCTCTTGATGCCATAATCCCGGAAATATTGCCATAATTTTCCATCACCAGCCGATTTAAGCCAATGTCCCGGGCCAACCTGAGACTTTGATTAAAATAATTCAGGGCACTTACATTTTCTCCTGCCTGATGATGCAACTTTCCAAGAGAATTTAGGGTTTTTGCAAGTCCGCTTTTATCATCAACTTCACTGTAAAGACCCAAAGCTTTCTGAAGGTATTTTTCAGATGCTTCATGTTCATCAAGTAAATAAAAAAGATAGCCCAGATTTCCTGATGTATTGGCTATTTCTCTCTTATCATTGAGTTCTCTTCTAATATCAAGGGCTTTATAATAAAATTCTCTGGCCTTGTCCAATTCATTTTTTCCTTGATAAACCTGTGCAAGATTATTATACGAAAAAGCCATCGCCTTTTCATCATTTTCTGATTGTTTAAGCTCAAGTGATTGCAAATGATACCTTTCAGCAATATCAAAATCCTTCTGATGACTATATACCATTCCAATATTGTTGAGAACTACAGCCATTCCCATCAGATCATCAATTTGTTCGTAAATATTCAGGGCTTTAAAATAATATTCGAGAGCCCTGTCATAATGACTTTGGTTAGAGAAAATAATTCCCAGGTTGGTATTTGACCTGGCAATACCTTTATTATCTTGTATTTCTTCGTAAATACTATTGGCTTCCAGATGATAATCAAGAGCCATATTAAAATTGCCCATTTGCCAGTAAATAACTCCAATATACGATAATGCATCAGCAACCTTCGACGGCCTGTTTAATTGCTCTGCAATATTCAATGCTTCATTTGCATATTCCAGGGCCTGGGTTGGCATAGATGATTTTAGCTCCCAGGATAATCTGTGGTAGGCATTAAACATTAAGGAATCAGGTGTATCTTCAGCTTCTATTATTCTTTTAAGGCTATCATGATTTAAAGTATTGCCGGATGTATTACTTTGCGAAGTAAGCATCAGCATAAGAATTACAAACAAAAACCTGAAGCAATATTTGGAAACAACCATGAAATGTCAGAATACTATCTTGTTCAAATAAAAACAAAAGTAATAAATAATATTGATCAGATTTAAAATTATTATTACGAAAAGGCATTTTTATAGCGACAAGATAAATTAACAAACCATTATCCTTATTAAAACTAAATATAAATTAGCTTTATTCTTAGTATTTATTTGCTAAGAACCATCTTTCAATATATATTTGAGTACTTATTATCCTATTTAAAATTATTTTGCCTGTTGAGTATTATCAAAATATTTATCTATGAATTTTTTGCGAAAAATTATTCATTTTATAAAGCCTCCTTTAAACTGGAAACTATCGGTAATTATACTTACGGGCATTTTCACGGGTATTTTCTTTCTCGTACTTCACATTTCCATGGCAGCATCTTACCTGTCAGATGAACCTAAAACCTGTATTAACTGTCACGTGATGTACCCCCATTATGCATCCTGGATGAAAGGCAGCCATGGTCATGTTGCTACCTGCTCTGATTGCCATGTACCACAGGACAATTTCTTCAGGAAATACTATTTCAAGGCATCTGACGGCTTAAGGCATGCTACATTTTTTACCATGAGATGGGAACCCCAGGTCATTCAAATCAAAGATGCAGGTGTAAATGTAGTCCAGGAAAATTGCATAAGGTGCCATATTGATCTTGTTGATATGACTCAACTGGTAACTGTTACCGGTTCAATGACCAGAGAAAATGAAGGCAAACTTTGCTGGGATTGCCACCGTGAAACTCCCCACGGAACGGTAAAAAGCCTTTCTGCTGCCCCTCACGCTCTTGTTGAGAGATTGCCTTCAAGCATGCCAAACTGGCTCAATCAATTCA
>SLOJ01000076.1 GCA_007132585.1 Bacteroidales bacterium
AGCAGAACAAGTATTAAAATAATTATTGAAATTATTGTCTCACCAGGGTATGTGTTTAAAAGTAAAGTAGCTGATGTTGTAATCATATTATAATCGTTTTAGGTTTTCTATTCAAATTGATCTATTAAATCTCGTCCAAATGTTTTGCCTATACTGGCAATTGCATTTAGAAATGCACGACCCATAATATTATTATCTAATTCTCCATCTATCCCGGAAACTCCTTCTCTTTGAAGAATATCTCCCGTAATCGGATGTTTAAATGATACCGTAAGAACACATGAATTTCCAATGAATTGTTTTTTTCATTTCTAACCTCACTTTTTTGAATTTTTTCGATATTCCAGTTTCCTTCTCCAAAGACTTCATTCATTCGATTAATCGCGTAACTCTGTTTTAACCATTTAATTCCATGTTCATTTACATATGCATCATCTGGCGGAATTTTGTTTACTTCATTTTGAAATTCTTCGATTGACTTAAACTTCATCTTTTTGTAAATTAGTTAATTATTGATCTAGAAACACCCCTCAAATATATACCACTTCCCCCAATACTTTCCCCAAAAGTTATCAATAAAAGTCGAAACTTATTAACTTTTGGGTTGGGGATCAAGGGGTTGGTGAGCCCGCCGGGTCATCTTCATGGCCAAACCAAACCACAGCATAATTGCCCCTGATGCCAACACCTATGGCTTTCCACGGGGTGGTCCAGCTTCCGGCATTAATGATAACGTTGTTGTGTCCCTGGCTGGTTTTCCATATATTCAGTGCACCCGCCGGTGTTGCGTTTGCCTGACCGTAATAGGCTATCTCATAGCCATTGCCTGTATATTCGGTAAGCTCGCGGGGTTTATCCCACATGCATGAGGCCTGCGCGTGGTCGCTTGTGTAACAGCATGCCGTCCAGTTGCCATTATCCGACCAGCTATGCAAATTACAGGTGGATGTTACGGGATTGTTTTCCTGTAAATCGTTGACATGCTGTTGGGCCACGTAGCTTAAGGATGAAGAGAGCGGGATCTCCGGAAGCTGCAGCTCAGCCCGGTAGTTCATTATCAGGTTGTAAAGTTCCGTTTCGGCTGCCGTTGGGGTAACCAAATTGTTTTCATCTTCCGGTTCGGTTTCGCAACCGGTAAGCAGAGTCATTAGTGCCAGAAGCATTAGTGTTGATGTTACTTTAAGATGTCTGTTTTTCATGTTTCATTAAGTTGTTTTTTGTTCAGGCAAATACCCTTTCAAATATTTCTTCCGGAAAAAAACCAATTTAAAATTTAAATACTTGTATAAATATAGTTATATTTTTTGATGACTACAAAAACTGTAGAACGAACCGCAGCAGTCTCCAAATCCCCTATTCGGGGGCGGGGGTTTTGTAAGTTCTAAGAATCAAGGTTAAGAGGGCCGGGAACCTCCGGTTGCGATTGCAGTTCGTGCCAAATTTTATAAACAGAAACTTTGGTACAAATCATCAGTGGTTGTTGCGAACTTAAAATTTTGATGGTATATTAGTTGGCCCATCCGGTAAATTATTCTTTTATCATGAAAGAAAAACTCAATCAGGTGCTCGGTTTAATGAGGCGTGCAGCTGTAAGATACAGGAAAGATAATCCGTTGCAATTAGCAGGTACTACGGCCTTCTTTGCAATTTTTGCTATAGCTCCTTTGATCATTATCATTGTATCGGTTACGGGAATATTGCTTGGACAGGTAGAAATTCAGGCAAAACTTTTTGCGGAAATTGATCAGTTTTTTGGTGAACAAGGTGCACAGTACATCCGGAGTATTGTAGAAAATTTACAAGACACACGAAGAGGTATTATTGCTACTATTGTCGGGTTTTTAATATTCATTTTTATATCTACCTCCTTTTTTTCAGTATTGCAAAGTTCGCTTAACTATATATGGAGAGTCCGCGCAAAACCCAGGAATAATTTACTTAGATCCCTGTATGACCGGCTTGTTTCTTTCGGTCTAATACTTATACTGGGATTTATTATGCTGATATCAATTATTGTTGATGCGGCACAATCGCTGATTATAGATTTTATGCAAGACAGTTTTCCTGAACTTACCATTTTATTACTGGGCATGGGAAACTTCGTTTTTTACTTTGCCATAACTATGATAGTTTTTGCCACTATTTATCGGTTTTTACCCGATGCCCACATTAAATGGCGGGTTACCTGGATAGGAGCCTTTATTACTGCATTGTTGTTTGTATCAGGAAAAGCAATTATCAGTTTTGGACTGGAAATTATAAATATTGGTGCAATTTACGGGGCAGCAGGATCCCTGGTGATAATCTTATTATGGGTATTTTATTCTTCGCTCATATTTTTCTATGGTGCAGAAATTACCCAACAATATGCCGAAATGTATTCGCATGATATTAAACCCAAAGATTATGCAGTAAGATTAGAAATTAATGAGGTTAAAAGTGAGGTAAATTAATTTCTTGGTTAAGGTTAAGGGTTGAGGCTTAGCGATAGCGAAGTTGAATGCAGTGAAATCCCGAAACCAAATGGATTCGGGATTAAGGTGGATATGGAGATTATTTAGTGTGCAGCGGTAAAGTTGATGGCCAGGTAATGGATCATTTTCTTCTCCAGTCCATCCAGCCATCTGCCAGTGCCGGTCTGCCTCCATCGAGTATCAGGCCTCTTGATGTTCTCAAATGATCTGGGCTTTGATACCAGAAATTCATGGTAATGGGTCTGTGGTGGCGGATTATCACGTTACGCCTGTTTTCAACACTCAACATCTCAACATCCCATCCAAGCAAATTGACAGGCTCATCAAGGCTACTAAATGCCAATTGTGCGGATCCATCATCGTTCAATGTGAGGGTAACTTCTTCTCCCTGGAATTCGCCAACCCAGCTACCGGAAAAAGTAAAATCTTCAGCAAATACTGCAGGTTCATCATCAATTTGGGCTGCTTCTTCTTTCTGGTCCGTTCTTTCGCCGTTGCCGGCACTGCCGCATCCCCAAAATAAAAAACTGAATAGCAATAGAGCTGGCGTAATAAATACAGAAACTTTTTTCATAGCAAAATTTTTTAAGGTTATAAAGTATGTGTTAGCAATCAGATTGACAAACCCACAGGCAATCAAAGCAAATCAACAGTACGATAATGTTTTTTTTTAAAATATGCTTGCTAATATAACAACTTTTTAAATGTCTCAAGCTTATATTTGAATAAAATTGCTAAAGGATTTTCTGATCTGTATTGGTTCTCTCAGTATTGCCAGCGTTCCTGACAGGCAAGGTGTAAAGTTAAGGCTGAGATATCCGGAAGCTTTTGGGTACGACAGCAGTTGGAGCCTTGAATTTTTTCACAATTCTTTCCTCATTGTTTTATCGCAGAAAATCTTCACTTTTTATCTGATTATAATTTGATTAAATAGGTCAGATAGAGCTCGCCAACAATACACTGACTGCATGTTTTATCATGCTACGAATTATAATCATGCGCTTGTATGTCAAAAGTATTGTCATGGCTCGGTTCATTTGAAAGAACCTGCATATCAATTGCCACAACCGGTTCATCACCCTCAACCCAGGCATCATGTCCTGAAGGTATGATACCGATATCGCCCGCTCCGTATACTTCACCCCTGCCATCATCATCCATCTGTACGGCAAACCGTCCTGAGAGCACCATCCAAAACGGGTGTTCAAACTGACAGGTATCCGTACCGATAATGGAAGGGAGAGTCTCCGACCAGCAGAACTACTGTTCTTTAAGGAAAACCATAACTTCTCTGAGAAATAATTCATTTTAAAATGAATCACTAACCATATATTAAGTGTAAAGCCGAAAAATGAAAAGCAATCTATTATAATAAAGAAAATTTTTTTCAAAAGTGACCTGCAAACAATAGACATTTAGCTTCTAAAACGTGTAGTCATATTTAACCATCAATGCTCTGTTTTCAGAAAACGGCAAATGTGGAATTTCTCTGTCATTGTTTGTATTTATTGTTTCATTCAGCACAATGTAGAAATTGTTCCCGTCTCTGGGATTGTATCTGAGCCTGAAGTTCAGAACGCCTAAATCGAAACCGGAGCTGTATTGTATAAATGATGAAAAAGTAAGCCGGGTATTAAACGTGAGTTCCGTCCGGAATCTCGCTATATGTGCTGTGAGTGCCTGGTCTCTGTTTTTGAAAACAGCCCGGTTAACCTGGTAAAACATTTCAAAATTCACTACCCGCGAAAAATCCCAGTTAGTCTGCAGGCTTGATGTAATACGGCGGCCGTCAAAAAAACCACCTCCGGATGCACTAATTATTGCCCTCAATGATCTTCCTCTCGGAGTATTGTAAATTAATTCTGCCTCAGGGAACTGATAATATCCGGCAGGGATTTCCACATCATCCGATAGACTGAATCCAGTCTTAATTTCTTCTGTGATGTAAAATATTCTTGCAAGGGCAAAATCTCCACGTCGCCATGTAGCTTCCAGCAAAGGCCCGGTTAAAAAAGTTTCAATTCTACCATCAATGTTACTCAGATATTGAGCCCCTATCAAAGATGCCTGAATACGCTGCACCGGCGATCCGGTATCGGGCATCCATCCCCATGATATACGCTCGCCGAATCGCATATAGTTCTGTCTTGTTTGAAAGCCCATCACAGGGTTGTAAT
>SLOJ01000226.1 GCA_007132585.1 Bacteroidales bacterium
AAAAAATCTTTGTAGGCAACAGATTTGGATGACCATCGCGCACGCTGCCGGAAAAAGCTTTTCAAGTTTTGCGATGCGCTGGTTTCCACAATAGCGTCTATAGTTTTAGAGTATTTTATGTCTTTAGGATACCTTCTATTTATTGCATGCAGCAGAAACATATCATCACCTGACAGGTGCTTTTTACCTCCCATGGTTCTTTTTACTTCTTCTATAGCTTTCTTCCGGCAAGCCATATTTGCAGCATTGGCCATAACAGGTTTATGTATATTTGCTGCTCCGGCAGTAACACCTTGTAAACTTATAAATTCAAGAGATTGGATCGCTGAAAATATTTTTCTGTCATTTACATGAATATCTATAGGGGCAAGCAGCATTTGTAGGTTTGCATCCCGAAACTCATTACCAATCTGAAGAAGCCACTTTGAGTTCATGCGGCAATCAGCATCCGTAAATACAATAATACTGTATCTTGCAATCTTCAAAGCCCTGGCTATTGCTGCCTTTTTTCCGAAATTGCTATCTGCCGGCGCATCAATACAATTAAAATTAGATATTCCTGTTGTTATATTTTTCAGTATTTGAAATGTTTGATCATCTGAGTGGTCATCTGAAAAAATCACTTCATATTTTTCATTGGAATAATCCTGTTGTTTTAAATGTTCTATGAGATCAGGAATATTGGCGGCCTCGTTTCTTACGGCAATAATTACACTCAGGCCGGGTAAATCATTTTGAAAGTGTTTTGTAGCAGAAGGTTTTGTGTACCATCCTACAGTAAATGAAATGATTAGTATACAGTAGATTGCGCAAGAAAGAAACAATATGGAAAAAAACACCAGACTCATGAACCGGTATTTTGATTTATTATATTCTTTTTCATAACCATCAGGCTACCTGTAAGAGCCGGTATAGCAAGATTTATCACCCACAGGCCTGTGCTTGCCGCTAGTACAGCAGGTTGGAAAAGAACATCACTGCCGAAATACAAACCGAATATGAGTAAAGCCACGGATCCTCTGACTGCCGGTTCCCATATGGCTGATAATGGAATAATTGTCATAAAAAGGTAAACAACAGCAACCAGCGAAAAAAAGATAAAGTAGGGGACAAATATTCCTGAAAGTAATAGCAACAACCAAAACTGGGTTGCAAATATGCAGTAGCGTAATAGGCTTAAAGCAAACAAACGGATCATATCTGCTGAGGCAATATCTGAAAATGTATCAAGACAGAAATTTATCAGAGATAATACCTTGTTTTTTGGGGTAAGCCGATAACGCGTATGAATTAAAAAAAATAACGTAATGGGTATGCCTGGCGAAGAAAATACAAATATTAGAATAAAAATGTACTTTTTTTCAAAGATCAGTAATGGCATGGCTGATATTTTTTCGGGCAGAAGCAGCAAGATGGCCAGTAAACCGAGCGAACCCATTATTAAGGTTACAGATAGCTGACTTAAACTACCTGCAGTATTTAGTAATAATCCCTTTAATCTGTTAGAAGGTGAAAGCACCATTATTCTGCCGGCAAACTCACCTGTTCTTTTTGGGGTGATCATTCCAAGACTCACACCAATTAATATGGATTTTATTAATTGTGGGGTTGATACTTTTTCAAGTTTTTCTGTGAGAATTTTCCACTTTATCACTTCAATCCCCCAGTTTATTGGCATCAGGATAAATACCAATGAGAGCAAACTTGCCGAATACAATGAAAGGCTTAGATTTTCTTTCCATAACAGAAATTCAAGACCAGAAAACTGATTTAGGTTGTAAAAGATATAAGTTATGGCTGCCAAACCCATACCTGCTCTAAAGGCGGGGAGAAAATTTTTATGTACTTTTGTCCTTAAAGGAACGGTTTGCGAAAGTATTCTCATAAAAATTCAACAAGTGGAAAAAATTATTTTGGGTATTGATCCCGGCACAAACAATATGGGGCTGGGAATTATTGAAGTCAAAGGTAGTAAAATTGAAATTATTGCCATGGACATACTCAAAATGGATAAGCTTGCAAATCACTCATTAAAGCTGAAAAAGATATTTGAAACCACACTTCGTTTTATTGATCAGTATCACCCTGATGAATTTGCTATAGAAAGCCCTTTTTATGGGAAAAACATTCAAAGCATGCTTAAGCTCGGCAGGGCTCAAGGGGTTGCCATTGCAGCAGCTTTGTATCGCGGTATTCCGGTTTTTGAATATTCTCCGAGAAAAATCAAACAGTCGATTACCGGAAAGGGGAGTGCATCAAAAGAACAGGTAGCCGGTTTGCTGGCAGGCATGTTATCATTACAGCAAATACCCGAATATTTTGATGTTACCGATGCACTGGCAGTGGCGGTATGTCACCATTTTCAGCGTGGTAAATCACAGGAAGATTCATCATCTTACGGAAGCTGGCAGTCATTCATTGCACAAAACCCCGGCAGAGTGAAGAAATAGTTTACCCTGTTTTTGATGCAATTCTATCTGCAATCATTTTAAATTCTTCCTGGCTGAGTTTCAGCTTAGGTTTGCTGAAATCAATATCATATATTCCGTTTATAGGAACAAGGTGAATGTGAGCATGTGCCACTTCAAGTCCGATTACTGCAATACCGACTCTTTCGCATTGTACCGTTTTATCAATAGCTAAAGCTACCTTTTTTGCAAACAGAAAAAGCTCCTGATATTCTTTATCTTCCAAATCAAAGATATAATCAGTTTCCTTTTTTGGTATTACCAGTGTATGTCCTTTGGCCAGTGGGTTAATATCAAGAAATGCAAGAAAACGGTCGTTTTCAGCCACCTTATATGAAGGTATATCACCCGAAACAATTTTAGAAAAAATACTTGCCATGGTTCTATAGGTTTGGTTTTTGTAATGAATGTATAAAAATAAAAAAAAGCCAGGTAAAAGGATAATCTTTTACCCGGCTTTTCCAAATAAAGATATTCTTATCTGCTTACTTCAAGTACTTCAAATGTCATAAGTCCGGCCGGCACTTGTATTTCTGCTTTTTCTCCTGTTTTCTTACCTAACAGCCCTTTGGCAATGGGACTGTTTACAGAAATCTTACCTGATTTGATATCTGCTTCATTTTCGGGCACAAGGGTATAGATCATGGTAGCATTGTTATTGAGATTTTTCAGCTTTACTTTCGATAAAATTGATACCTTATCTATATCCAGTTGTGATTCATCAATGACCCTGGCATTGCTGAGGGTGTCTTCCAGTTTGGATATTTTGAGCTCAAGCATTCCCTGGGCGTTTTTAGCAGCATCGTATTCAGCATTCTCAGAAAGATCACCCTTTTCTCTCGCATCGGCAATCTGCTGCGAGATGGCCGGTCTTTCAACTGACTTCAGATGCTCAAGTTCTTGTTTGAGTTTATCAAGTCCTTCTTGTGTAAAATATTTAATCTCGTTCATGACAATATTATTATTGTTTAACAACTTCCCTGCAAGTATTTCTTTTTTTGAAATTTTTGCTTAAAAAATTGGGTCCGAAAAACTGGTATTATTAATTCTTTTTTGGTTTGTTTTTGATTTCGCTCCCCAAGTAGCTTTTCCTGTAAAGAGTATTATTATTCGCTTTGTTCGGGAATTTCGGGGTGGCGACATGAATTTTTATCGGAAGTGGAAAGGTTGTAAATCTCCCGGTGATAAAATTGAAATGCAGCAAATGCAAAACCAAACGGACATAGAAATCCATTTTCAGAAACTTTCCGAAAACAGATTTTATCGTTTTATAGAGTTGCATTTTTGTCATTGCAAATAACTTCTGTTTTTTGTGTAAAATAAGACATAAAAAAAATTGACAGCATGCCTGCATCAAAACATAACTGACAACTCCGGATTAAAATATTCAGATTTTTAATTTCTCTGTAAAGGTTAACCTGTAACGGTTGTGTCTTTATATAACAGAAAAGCAAACAGGATTTCCCGTTTGCATGAGCAAATGTAATGATTATTTAATAAATAACACTTAAAAAGTGCAAATAATTAAAAATATTTTCTGTTGATTATTTCACTGTAAATGATTGCATCTCTTCCGTTAAAATCGAATTCAGTTAAAGCTGATTCTTCTTCATCCAGATCAAGTACTGTTAGTTCTTTGTCTTTTTCTTCGGTTTTCTGGTATTGGTCGTCATAATTTTTTATGAGGTCTTCAAGGGTTTCAACTTTTCCTTCAGCAGAAAACTCAAAATCATCCTTAACAGCACCTTCGTGTTTACTGATTTCCTCATCCGAAACATCTTCAACGTATTTCCATTCAGATGTTCTTTCGTCTGAGTATTCTTTTTCTGAAGAATAAGTTGGTGCCGGGGCTTGCTGAGCCGGTTTTTCAGTTTTGGCTGTTTCTTCCCCAAAAAACTCTTCAAGAAGTTCTTCAAAATCTCTTGAAGGTCGTTTCTCTTTTTTCTCTGCCCTCGGTTCGGGAGTTTCCCTGCGGGTTTCTTCAAAAGTAGGTACCTGCTGTTCCTCCTGTTGATGCTGCTGTTGTTGTTGCTGCTTTTGCTGCTGCTGCTTTTTTTGTTGCTGCTGTTTTTTCTTTCTTCCTCCCAGAATACTTATCACCAACCAGATTACTGCAAGAAAAATATATAAAAAGTCTTCCATATATGTGTAAGATTTATCTAGTTATTTTATTTC